>NZ_JBIVVI010001574.1:0-1712 GCF_044757675.1 Kitasatospora sp. NPDC091257 | reverse complement strand
ACACCGCGCGTACCGAGACGACCGAGCAGAGCGAGAAGAGCGCACCATGAGCAGCCAGACACCGACCGCCGTGCTGGTCGACGAGTTGAAGTCCCGGGGTCGTTGGCCTGGGCCATCGGGCGGCGGAGCTCGAAGGTGGCGCCGCAGGAGCGGCAGCGGAAGTCGTAGCGTGGCATACCGGCAGCGTACCCAGCGGGGGTGGCTGCCGGGAGCCCTGTTCCGGTGCCGCCGGTGCCGTCGGTGCCGTCGGTGCCGTCGGTGTTCCCGGTCCTACCGGCCTTCCCGGTCCTACCGGTGACCGCCGAGGTCCCCGCGGATCAGCTCGATCACCCGCGCCGCCGTGTCCCGCACGCCCGCGAGCTCGGTCAGGAAGTGCCAGTAGTCGGGGTGCCGGCCCGCCGCCTCCAGCGCGGCCACCGCGCGGTCCAGCCGGGCCACCGCCTCGTCCAGCGGGGCGGCGTGCCGCGGGTCCGGCGCGCTGCGCCCGGCCATCGCCAGCCGCTGCGCGTCCCGGATCGCGAAGCGGGCACGCTCGATCTCCCGGTTGGGGTCGTGCTGCACCTCGTTCAGCTGCCGCAGCCGGTCGTTCACCGCGGACACCGAGCCGTCGGCGGTCTCCAGCAGCGCGCGGACCGTCCCGATCGCGGCGGTGGCGTCCGCCCAGCGCTGCTCGTCCCGCGCCCGGGCGGCCTCGGCGAGCTTGCGCTCGGCGGCGCGGCCGGTCTCCGCGACCTGGTCCGACACCCGCTGGAGGTCCTGCCAGCAGGCGGTGCTGAACCGGCGGCGCAGCTCGCTCAGAGCGGGCTCGACCGTCGCGGCCTTGGTCTCCAGCGCCTGGATGCGGGTCCGCAGACTCGCCACCCGCCGGTCGATCTCCCGCGCCCGCTCCGGCAACTGCCCGGCGTCGGCGGCGATCGCCTCGGCGCGGTGCTTCACGTCGTCCGCGCGCCGCAGGGTGTCCGCGACCCCGTGCCGGGCCGGGCCCTCGTTCAGCCGGCCGAGCTCGGGCGCCAGTTCGGCCAGCCGGGCCGCCAGGTCGTCCGCCCGCAGGCCTGCGCCGCGCGCCTCGTCCAGCGCGGTGGTGGCCGCGAGCAGCGCGCGCTTGGCCTGCTCGACCGCCGGGGTGACCCGCATCAGCTGCTGCTCGGCGTGCTGGACGGTCGGCTGGAGGCGGCGCAGGAAGTCGTTCAGCTCCGCCCTGGCCGAGCCCAGCTGGCCCTTCACATCCTCCAACTGGCGCTTGGCCTGCGCGGCCGTGCCCGCGTCCAGGGTCTCGCTGTCCAGGTTGTGGGCGTCGAGCGCGGCGAGGTAGTTCACGGTGACCTGGTCGACCCGGCCGGAGATCGCCGCCAGGTCGGCCAGCGCGCGCTGCGCCGCCTGGCCCTCCTCCGCCGCGCGGACCGTCTCCACCGCGAGCTGCACCTCGCGCTGGGTCTCCTCCAGCTCGTAGAACGCCTCCTGGGCCGCCGCCCGGGCCTCCCGGGCCTGTGCTCGTCCGCCCTCACCGCCGCCGCGCCGGCCCCACCAGCCGCCGGTCCCCGCCGAGGCCAGCCCGACCGCCCCCAGCGCACCCGCCAGCACCACCGGCAACACCAACGCGTCGGCCAGCGCACTCCCCGCCCGACGCCGCCCCCGCCCGCTCCCGCCGGCCACCGTCACTGCGCGCTCCCTGCTCCGACCCGCTGATCCGGCCTCCATTCTCCCCGATCCCC
>NZ_JBIVVI010001573.1:0-1713 GCF_044757675.1 Kitasatospora sp. NPDC091257 | reverse complement strand
CCCCCCGACGAGGTGTTGCCCTGCCCGCACCCTTGCACCCTGTAAGGCCCTTCGCGCCGAGGTTGTCGAAGTGACCCTTGTCACCCCAACCCCGCAGCAGGCAAGGTCAGCGGGACCGCAGACCCCCACCGCGGACGCGTGACCCCGCAGCGGTCGAACCACGGCACTTGGAGGAACCAGATGGACCTGACCGACTTCGGCCCGGGCGCGCAGTACATCGCGGGCCGCCTGACCCGGGGGAGCGGAGACCCCTTCCGGGTCGTCAACCCCGCCGACGGCAGCGTGGTCGAGCAGGTCGCGCTGGCCACCGCCGAGGACGTGGACACCGCCGTCGCCGCCGCCAGGGCCGCCCTGCCCGGCTGGTCCTCGGCCACCCCGGGCGCGCGCTCCGAGGCGCTCACCCGGCTGGCCGCCGTCCTGGCCGGGGCGGCCGACGACCTGGCCCGGGTGGAGACCGCGCAGACCGGCAAGCCGGTCAAGCTGGCCACCGAGTTCGACGTGCCCGGCACCGTCGACAACGCCGCCTTCTTCGCCGGCGCCGCCCGCAACCTGGAGGGCAAGGCGGCCGGCGAGTACTCCGGCGACCACACCTCCTACGTGCGGCGCGAGGCGGTCGGCGTGGTCGGCTCGATCTCGCCGTGGAACTACCCGCTGCAGATGGCCGCGTGGAAGATCCTCCCGGCGATCGCCGCGGGCAACACCATCGTGCTCAAGCCGGCCGAGCTGACCCCGCTGACCTCGCTGATGTTCGCCCGGGCCTGCACCGAGGCGGGCATCCCGGACGGCGTGGTCAACGTGGTCACCGGCGCCGGGCGCACCGCGGGCGAGCACCTGGTCGGGCACCCGGACGTCGCGATGGTCTCCTTCACCGGCTCCACCGGCGTCGGCAGGCGGGTCGCCGAGATCGCCACCGCGAGCGTCAAGCGCACCCACCTGGAGCTCGGCGGCAAGGCCCCGTTCGTGGTCTTCGACGACGCGGACCTGGACGCCGCGGTGCACGGAGCGGTCGCGGCCTCGCTGATCAACGCCGGCCAGGACTGCACGGCGGCCACCCGCGCCTACGTCCAGCGCCCGCTGTACGACGCCTTCACGGCCGGGGTGGCCGAGCTGTTCGCGGCGATCCGGATCGGTGACCCGCTGAACCCGCGCACCGACCTCGGCCCGCTGGTCTCGTACGCCCACCGGGACCGGGTGGCCGGCTTCGTGGAGCGCGCCCGCTCGTACGCCACCGTGGTCACCGGCGGCCGGGTCCCGGAGCGGGGCCACGACGGCTACGACCTCACCCGGGGCGCGTACTACCCGCCCACCCTGATCACCGGCGCGGCCCAGGACAGCGAGGTCGTGCAGGGCGAGGTCTTCGGCCCGGTGCTGGTCGTGCTGCCCTTCGACGGCGACGACGAGGGCCTGCGGCTGGCCAACGACACCCCGTACGGGCTGGCCGCCTCCGCCTGGACGAGCAATGTGCACCGCTCGCTGCGCGCCACCCGGGAGATCGCGGCCGGCTGCGTCTGGGTCAACGACCACATCCCGATCATCAGCGAGATGCCGCACGGCGGCTACAAGGCGTCCGGCTACGGCAAGGACATGTCCCAGTACTCGCTGGACGAGTACACCCAGGTGAAGCACGTCATGTTCGACACCACCGCGGTGGCCCGCAAGGACTGGCACCGCACCGTCTTCGGAGACAGATAACCCCCGGCCCAAGCGGGTGCC
>NZ_JBIVVI010001572.1:0-1715 GCF_044757675.1 Kitasatospora sp. NPDC091257 | reverse complement strand
CCCCCCGGTCGACAGGGCCTCGTTTCTGTTTCCGCACCCCGGTCGCGCGCCCCGACTCGGCGCCCCGGTTGCGCGTCCGGCCCCACGCTCTGGTTCCGCACTCCGGAGTGCGGAGCGCGGACCCGGCGCTTGATCCGAGCACGCGCCCCCGCCACACACCTTCGCGCACCGGGCCTCAGCGGACCGGGATCTCCAGGACCACCTTGGTCCCGCCGTCCGGGCCGGCCACCATGTCGAAGGTGCCGCCCAGCTCACCGGTGGCCAGCGTCCGGACGATCTGCAGCCCGAGGTTTCCCGCCGTCTTCGGGTCGAAGCCCTCCGGCATGCCGCGGCCGTCGTCCTGCACCGTGATCAGCAGGTACTCCTCCGGCCGGGCGCCGCCGTTCCAGCTCTCCGACCAGCCCGCGCCGGTCGCCGGCGCCCGCCCGCGCAGGGCACTGACCTCCAGGTTCCCGGAGGCGGTTGGCCCGAACGCGTGTTCAAGGGCGTTCTGGAGCAGCTCGGTCAGCACCATCGACAGCGGGGTGGCCACCTCGGCGGACAGGATGCCGAAGCTGCCGGTGCGCCGGGTCGCCACCCGGCCGTCCTGGGACAGCTCCATTACCATCGCCAGCACCCGGTCGGCGATCTCGTCGAAGGCCACCTGCTCGTCCAGCGCCTGGGAGAGCGTCTCGTGCACGATCGCGATCGAGCCGACCCGGCGCACCGCCTCGTCCAGTGCGGCCCGGCCGGACTCCGACTCCATCCGGCGGGACTGCAGCCGCAGCAGGGCCGCGACGGTCTGGAGGTTGTTCTTCACCCGGTGGTGGATCTCCCGGATGGTGGCGTCCTTGGTCATCAGCTCGCGGTCGCGGCGGCGCAGCTCGGTGACGTCCCGGCAGAGCACCAGCGAACCGGTCAGGGTGCCCTTGGGCTTGAGCGGGATCGCCCGCAGGGTCACCACTCCCCCCTGCGCCTCCACCTCGGTCTGCCGGGGCGCCCAGCCGCTCGCCAGCTTCACCAGCGCCTCGTGGACGGCCGAGCGGGACGGCGGGGCGAGATCGGCGGTGGCCCGGCCGAGGTGGCTGCCGACCAGGTCGGTGGTGAGGCCGAGACGGTGGTAGGCGGAGAGGGCGTTGGGGCTGGCGTAGGTGACGATGCCGTCCGCGTCCAGCCGGATCAGGCCGTCGCCGACCCGGGGGGCGGCGTCCATGTCGGCCTGCTCGACGTTGGGGTAGGGGAAGGAGCCGGCCGCGATCATCTGGGCCAGGTCGGAGGCGCTCTGGAGGTAGGTGAGCTCCAGCCGGCTCGGGGTCCGCACGGTCAGCAGGTTGGTGTTGCGCGCGATCACGCCCAGCACCTTGCCCTCGCGCCGGACCGGGATCGACTCGACCCGGACCGGGACCTCCTCGCGCCACTCCGGGTCGCCCTCGCGCACGATCCGGCCCTCGTCGAAGGCGGCGTCCAGCAGCGGACGGCGGCCGCGCGGGACGAGGTGGCCGACCATGTCGTCCTGGTAGGAGGTGGGCCCGGTGTTGGGCCGCATCTGCGCCACCGAGACGTAGCGGATGCCGTCCCAGGTGGGGATCCACAGCACCAGGTCGGCGAAGGAGAGGTCGGAGAGCAGCTGCCACTCCGAGACCAGGTGGCACTCGAACCCGTGAAGGAGCCGGAGACGCCGTTGTCGTCCGCCCAGATCCAGAAGTCGATGTGCGAGACGCCGTCGGGACCGACGG
>NZ_JBIVVI010001571.1:0-1716 GCF_044757675.1 Kitasatospora sp. NPDC091257 | reverse complement strand
GACCGTGGTGAAAACGCGCGCGGTGATCAACGCGCAAGCGGCGACGTCGCTGCCCACCCCGGATGGAGGAAAGGCATGATCGGGGACGAAGTTATTTCCCTGCGTCTTTGTGTGGTGGGGGGAGCCGCCGGCGCGGTCCGCGGCACGAAGGCCACCACCCGGCCGCCGCGGCCCGGGTGCAGGTCGAACCGCACCCGCAGGTCCGCGCTGCGGGCCAGCACCAGGCCGACCGTGCCGGCCGCCGCCGCGGACACCAGTCCGCAGGCCAGCAGGCCGAGCCGGGGCCCGTACGAGGCGGTCACCCAGCCGACGATCGGGGCGCCGATCGGCGTGCCGCCGGTGAAGACCAGCACCAGCAGGCCCATCACCCGGCCGCGCATCGCGGGGTCGGTGGCCAGCTGCAGCGAGGAGTTGACCGAGGTGTTGAAGCTCAGCCCGAAGACCCCGACCAGCATCAGCAGCAGCGCGAAGGTCCAGTAGTCGGGCGCGAACGCGGCGACCACCTCCAGCGCTCCGAAGGCCAGCGCCGCGCCGACCAGCCGGCGCAGCCGCGGCACGCCCCGGCGGGCGGCGAGCAGCGCACCGGTCAGCGAGCCGATCGCCATCGCGGTGTTCAGCAGGCCGTACTGGCCGGCGCCGACCTTGAAGGTGTCGTACGCGAAGCCGGAGAGCAGCGTGGGGAAGTTGAAGCCGAAGGTGCCGATGAACCCGGCCAGCACCATCGGCCAGAGCAGCTCGGGCCGCTCCTTGACGTACCGCAGCCCCTCGCGCAGCTGACCCTTCTCGCGGGCGATCGGCTCGGTCGGGCGCAGTTCGCTCTCCCGCATCGCGAGCAGCCCGCCGATCACGGCGGCGAAGGACAGCGCGTTGACGGCGAACGCCCAGCCGCTGCCGACCGCGGCGATCAGCAGGCCCGCGACGGCGGGGCCGACCAGCCGGGCGGTCTGGAAGTTGGCGGCGTTCAGGCTGACGGCGTTGGCGAGGTCCTTGGGCCCGACCATCTCGGAGACGAAGGCCTGCCGGGTCGGGTTGTCCACCACGGTGACCAGGCCGAGCAGCAGCGCGAAGGCGTACACGTAGTACGGCGTCACCACGCCGCCGACGGTCAGCACCGCGAGGCCGGCGGCCAGCAGGCCCATCGCGCCCTGGGTGAAGACCAGCAGCCGGCGCTTGGGCATCCGGTCGGCGAGCACGCCGCCGAACAGGCCGAACAGCAGCATCGGCAGGAACTGCATGGCGGTGGTGATGCCGACCGCGAGCGGGCTGCCGGTGAGGCTCAGCACCAGCCAGTCCTGGGCGATGCGCTGCATCCAGGTGCCGGTGTTGGAGACCACCTGGCCGGCGAAGTAGTAGCGGTAGTTGCGAACGCGCAGTGAGGAGAACATCCCCCCGGGCCTGGTGAAGCGGGTGCCGGTCGGGGACGCGGCCGCGTGGGCGCGGCGCTGGGCGGCGGAGTCCGCCGCGGTGCGTTCGTCGGGGTCGTCGTCGCCGTTGCCGGGCAGCCCCGCGGGGGCGGGTGCCTGGGCGTCGGCGGCCGCGGCAGTGGCCGCGGCGGGGTCGGTGGTCGGGTCGTCGGTGCGGATGGCGGCGGCGCTGGCTGCGGCCGGCGGTGTCACGTTGGTCTCCCCTCGTGGCGGGGGGGGCCGGGGGGGGGGGGGCCCCCCCCCGGGGGGGGGGGGGGCGGGGCGGGGGGGGGGGGGGGGCCACGGGTCGGGG
>NZ_JBIVVI010001570.1:0-1717 GCF_044757675.1 Kitasatospora sp. NPDC091257 | reverse complement strand
CCCTCATGTCCCTGCCCGCCCTCCTCTCCCTCCTCGGCGTCCTCTGCTGGGTCGCCTACGAGCTGCTGCTGCGCCGGCGCGAGGACACCGCCGCCGGCACCTGGCACGCCGACCGCCGCGACCGCGGGTCCACCCGGCTGCTGCTCGGCTGCTACGTCCTGTCGGTCCTGGTCGTGGTGCTGTTCGACCGCGCCGGGATCGGCGAACTGCCCTCCTGGGCCGCCTGGTTCGGGGTGGCCCTGGTGGCCGCCGGGCTGGCGCTGCGGGCCTGGGGCATGCGCACCCTGGGCCGCTACTACACCCGCACCCTGCGCACCGTGGACACCCAGCGCCTGGTCCGCACCGGCCCGTACCGGCTGATCCGGCACCCCGGCTACACCGGCAGCCTGCTGGTCTGGGTCGGCTACGCGGTCGGCACCGGCAGCTGGGCGGCCGCCCTGGTGGTCGCGGCCCTGCTGTTCGCCGCGTACGGCTGGCGGATCTCCGCCGAGGAGCGGCTGCTGCTGGACGCCTTCGGGAGCGAGTACGCGCAGTACCGCCGGGTGACGAAGCGCATGGTGCCGTTCGTCCACTGAACGCCCCGACGCGGTCGGCCGGGTGTGAGCTTCGGCACCCGCGTCCGGCCGGGCCGGTGCCGCCGCGCTCGCGATCCGCTCGAACGGCACCTGGTTTTTGGCCAGCGTTTCCCGGCTGGTGTATCCGTTCGCCGTCAGGTACAGGCATACTGGCCAGCACGGGCGCTAGCGCCCGCCATGACTCCTGACAAGAAGGGACCGGTGGCCAGGGATGCTGCGGAACGGTCTTGAGCCCTGGCACATTCTCGTGGTGCTGGCGGTCGTAATCCTGCTGTTCGGATCGAAGAAGCTGCCCGAGATGGCCCGTGGCCTGGGCAAGTCCATGCGCATCCTGAAGGCCGAGACGAAGGCCATGCGCGAGGACGACACCCCGGCGGACGCCGCGGCCGGCACCGCGCAGAGCACCGCCGCTCCCCAGCAGGGCGCCACCGCTCCCCAGCAGAGCGCCGACCGCCCGGCCGTCACGCCGACCAACGTGACCAAGGCCACCGAGACCAAGCGGCCCGAGACGACCGCCTGAGTCCACCCCTTCCTCCGGAAAGCCCCTGGTGAACCACCAGGGGCTTTCCGCGTTCCGGGGCCGGCCTGAACCGTTCCGGGCCCGCTCCGGCCACCGCCCCTCCCGACTGGCCGTCCGATCTGATCCGTTGTCTCCTGGTATGCACCCATCGGAGGAACGGAGCCCGGCATGCCGACCGGCGAACCCGGCGCCGGGCCCGAGGGCGGGCCCGGCGACGAACTGGCCGAGCTGCGGGCCCGGCTGAGCGCCGTCGAGGCCCAGGAGGCACGGCTCGCCGAACAGGTGACCGCCGGGCCGACCTTGCGCCCGGCGGAACGCCCACCGCCCCGGCACCGGGTCCGCTCCTTCCTCGCCGCCCTCCTGATCGTGCCGGCCTGCGCGCTCACCCCGCTCGGCGCCCTCGCGTTCTGGGCACGGTCCGGGATCAGCGACACCGACCGCTACCTCGCGACGATGGCCCCGCTGGCCGAGGACCCCAGGATCAAGGCGGCCGTCACCGACCGGGTGACCGCCGAGATACCGCCGAAACGGAGGGGCCGCAGCTGCGGCGGCCCGTACGGCGACGGCGCGGGGGCTCGCCCGATCGGACCAGGCGGGCGAGCGGACGGGCCCGGGCCCGGGG
>NZ_JBIVVI010001569.1:0-1718 GCF_044757675.1 Kitasatospora sp. NPDC091257 | reverse complement strand
GTCCTGCTGCTTCAGTTTGTGCAGCGCTCGGTAGGCCTTCAAGACGTCGCCGAGGTTGGACCCGGCCGGCGGCGGCGGTGCGGCGGGCGTTGATGTTCCGGGGGTCGGCCCGCGCGGTGGCGCAGGCCGCGCTGACCGGTGGGCAGCCGGCGCTCGCGGCGTTCCGGCTGGACGTGGGACGGGCGGTGCGGCCGATGCTGGCCGCCTCGGCGCCGGACGTGGCCACCGCGCTGGAGCGCACCGGCCCGGCCGCGGTGGAGTGGAAGCTGGACGGCGTCCGGGTGCAGGTGCACCGGGAGGGCGGGGAGGTCGCGGTGTTCACCCGCGGCCTGGAGGACATCACCGCCCGCGTCCCCGAGGTGACCGAGGCCGCGCTGGCGCTGCCGCTGCGCTCGGCGGTGCTGGACGGTGAGGCGATCGCGCTCGGCCCGGACGGCCGGCCGCGCCCGTTCCAGGAGACCGCCGCACGCACCGCCTCCCGGCGGGAGCCGCACCGGCTGCGTGCCGAAGTCCCGCTCGACGCCTACTTCTTCGACCTGCTGCACCGGGACGGCGAGGACCTGGTGGACCGTCCCGGCCGGGAGCGCTGGGCGGCGCTGGCCGAGGCGGTGCCGGACGGCCTGCGGCCGGCCCGCGTCGAGACCGGGGACCGCGACCGGGCGCTGGCCTTCTTCCGGGAGACGCTGGCGCTCGGCCACGAGGGCGTGCTGGTGAAGGATCCGGCGGCCCCGTACGCGGCCGGGCGGCGCGGCGCGGGCTGGATCAAGGTCAAGCCCCGGCACACCCTGGACCTGGTGGTGCTGGCCGCCGAGTGGGGCAGCGGGCGGTGGCGCGGCTTCCTCAGCAACCTGCACCTGGGCGCCCGGGCGGCGGGCGAACCGGGGCTGGGCCCGTGGGTGATGCTCGGCAAGACCTTCAAGGGCCTGACCGACGAGACGCTCGCCCGGCAGACCGCCGAACTGCTGGCCCGGGAGACCGGGCGGGACGCCTGGACGGTGCGGGTCCGACCGGAACTGGTCGTCGAGATCGCCTTCGACGGGGTGCAGCGCAGCTCCCGCTATCCGGCCGGTCTCACCCTGCGGTTCGCCCGGGTGGTGCGCTACCGGCCGGACAAGAGCGCCGACGAGGCCGACACCGTCGCGACCGTACGGGAGATCGCCGCCGCCGAGGGGCTGTGAGCCGCTGGCGAAGGGCGGTGAGCCACCGCCGAAAGGCCGGTGAGCCACCGCCGAAGGGCCGGATCCGGGCCGGCTCAGGGGCCGGTGGCTGCGGGGCGCGCACTTGTCACCACGGCGTCAATTCAAACCTGGTTCACCGCCCGGGGGCTCCGACGGGAGCCGAATCGGCCATTCTCGGTGATCCCGCCACCGCGCCCTCCGTGGACGGAGCAGCGCCGGTTAGGTTGGCAATGACAACGAGAGGCGGCCGCCGGGCAGCCGGCGGCGCACTGGCGAGAGGTGCCCGACCATGCGGGTGAATGTCGACCGGGACCGCTGCTGCAGCTCCGGGATGTGCGTCACGAACGTTCCCGAGGTCTTCGACCAGGACGACCACGACAGCCTGGTGAGACTCCGTCAGACCTCCTTCCGGCCGGACCAGTTCGACGATCTCAGACTGGCCGCCCAGCTCTGCCCGGGCGGTGCGATCACCGTGGTCGAGGACGGGCCCGCACAGGCCGAGTAGGCCGGGAGGCCGAGGCCGGGCCGTTCCGGACACCC
>NZ_JBIVVI010001568.1:0-1722 GCF_044757675.1 Kitasatospora sp. NPDC091257 | reverse complement strand
GGTTGGTGTCGGCGGCGGCTTGGCGGTGCCGGTCGCGGGCAGCGGGGGCGATCCGGGCGCGGGTGTAGGCCCCGAGGAAGGTCACCGCGTCCGTGCTGCGGCCGATCCGGCGCAGCAGGCCGCGGGCGCCCGGGGTGCGGGCCCACCAGATCTCGTGTCCGTGCGTGGTGGCGACCGTGCGGCGGAGGCCGGGCGCCAGCCGCCGCAGGCCGGGCGTCATCGCGGCGAGCGGGGCGGCGGCGCCGAACCAGACCCGGTCGCAGCCGTGCGCGCGGGCTATCGCGGCGGCCCGGCGGGTGGCCCGCGGGGTCGGCAGCAGGGTGCGGGCGCGGTCGCGGATCACCGGGTAGGGGAGAGCGGCGTCGTGGCGCTCCGCGCCGGGTTCGGCCGAGGTGTAGACCACGACGTCGTGGTCGGGGACGCGGTCGGCCATGGCCCGGACGAAGGTTTCGATGCCGCCCTGGCGCGGTGGGAAGTCGTTGGTGACGACGAGGGTGGTGCCCATGGCAGGCCTTTCGGAACGGAGAGCGGAACGGAGACCGGAACGGAGGACGAGAGGGGGAGCAGAACGAGGACGAGCGGCAGCGCGAGGTAGCCGAACCGCCCGGCGGGTGCCAGCAGGAAGGCCGCGGTCAGCCCGAGGGCCAGCCGGTGCGCCGCCGCGGCCGCGGTGCGGGGCGGTCGGAGGAGCAGGGACGCCCCGACGGCGAGCCCGGCGAGCAGCAGCAGGCAGACGGCGGCGTACCGGCCGGGCGGGCCGAGATCGGCGAGCAGCCGTCCGGGCAGCGGGCTGGCGGCCGGGGTGGGCAGCCGGCCGCGCCCGGTGGGGAAGGCGAAGACCTGCTCCGCCAGCGGCCCGGGCGCGCGCAGCGCCACCGGGAGTACGGCCACCGCCGCCGCGCCCACCGTGACGGCCGCCCCGCGCAGCGCCGCTCGCCGTCCGGCCGTGGCCGCCAGCAGGGCGGTCACCACGGCGAGTGCGGGCCAGGCCGTCCACTTCAGCGAGCAGGCGGCGGCCAGCGCCAACCCGGCCGCCACCGGCCGCCGTTCGGCGGCGCGGACCAGGGCGAGCCAGCAGAGGCCGATGAGCGGCAGGTCGACTCCGCTGACGCAGAGCGGCAGCGCGACCACCGGCGAGACGGTGAGCGCGGCGGCGCCGAGCCGGCGCCCGGCGGGCACCGTCCGCAGCACGCAGACCAGGAACACCGCCGCACACCAGAGCCGGGCGTCACCCAGCGGTGACCCGCCCAGCGGCGTGTTGCCCAGCAGCGCCCGGGGCAGGCCCAGCAGGGCCATGCCGGGGAGGTACGGGGTGTACTGGGTGACGGACGCCGGCTCGGCCAGGTACGGCGTGCCGGTGTGCAGCAGCAGCGACCCGGAGCGCTCGATCACCCCGACCTCGCTCTGCCCCCGCCCGTCCAGCACCAGCACGAGCAGCGGCACCAGCACCGCCCCGACGGCGGCGAGCGCCACCGACACCTCACGCCCGCGCCGCCGTACCAGCGCCACGGCGAGTGCCGCCGACAGGTACCCGCAGGCCGCGAAGGTCCCCCAACTCCGGTGCGGCCCGAGCCCGGACAGCACCGGAAACGCCCCCGCCCACCCGGCCGCCACCAGCCACCCGCCGCACCACCACCACGCCCGTTTCGTCACCCCTTCATTGCATCGCCGCAGCTCGGCGGGGTCATCACGGCCAGGTCGAGTCCTGTGGTCGGGTTTCCC
>NZ_JBIVVI010001567.1:0-1724 GCF_044757675.1 Kitasatospora sp. NPDC091257 | reverse complement strand
CCCGGGGTCGTGATCAGGGGCCGGTGCTGGGGGTCGAAGCCGGTGGCGTAGACGGTGCCGGCGGCGGGGCTGTCGGCCCGGTAGCCGAGGCCGTCGGCGTTGCGGGCGCCGAGCACGAGGCGCACGCGCCCGTACTCGCCGTCCGCCGGGTCGGTGGTGTTGCGCCGGGCGAGCAGGTCGGGGATGCCGTCGCCGTTGACGTCACCGGGCGCGAGGACGTCGTAGTCGGCCCATCCGGAGGGGGAGACGACGGTGCCGGGCTTGAGCCGGTCGGTTCCGGTCTCGGCGGCGAGGGGACCCTCCACGGTGCCGCCGTAGAGGACGAGGGTGTCACCGTCCTTGGCAATCAGGTCGTTCCCGGCACGAGCGTCGAGGTCTCCGGTGGCGACGATCTGGCTGGTTCCGGACCAGTCGCCCCCGCTGGGGTGGAGCAGTTCGGTGCGCTGGGATTCGTCGGGGGCGCCCATGCCGTTGCCGGGGTAGAGGTAGAGCCGGGTGCCCCGCTTGACGAGGAAGTCCTCGTAGCCGTCCTCGGTCCGGTTCGGGTTCTGGGTGGTGAAGTTGCCCCGGTGGGTGATCAGAGCGCCGGACCAACCAGGGTTGGCGACGGTTCGCGGCTGGTCGAAGGTGCCGTCGCCGCGGCCGGGGTAGAGGGCGAGTTCGCCGGTGCTGGTGGCGGCCACCAGGTCGGCGTGCCCGTCACCGGTCAGATCGCCGGGGCGGTCGCGGACAAGTGTCAGGTTGGTCGCGTCGTGAACGAAGTCGGGGATGGCGGTCTTGATCAGCGTGGTGCTGGAGTTGGGGCCGCCGTCCGAACCGTCGTAGGGGGAGAGGTTGCCGGCCTTGTCCATGGCCTGGACGGTGAGCTGGTTGGTCGGATACACGTTGGGGGTGATGGAGACGGTCGCCGTCCCGTCCGGGCCGGCATTCACCCAGGTGCCGCCGCATCCCTGGTTGACCACGGGCAGGGGCTTGTTGAGGGAGTAGCAGAAGCCGGTCAGCCCGAACTGGTCGCTGGAGGCGAACTTGACCGTGCGCGGGGTGCGGGCGGGCACCTCGGGGGCGTTGATGCTGTGGCCGTCCGCGGAGGTGACGGTCGGCTTGGACGGCGGAGTGCTGTCCACGTTGAAGCCGCAGTCACCGCCGAAGCCCGAGCCGGTGATGCCGTCCTCGGCCTGGACGTGCCACTTGTAGCGGCCGCCATCGTGCATCTTGGCCCAGCCGAGACTCATGATCGCCCAGGTTCCGCTGGGGGCGGAGGCCCGATCGACCAGGATGTACTGCCCGGTGTCGTGGTCCCAGGCCTCGAACTTGGCGCTCAGGGCGACGTCGGTGTCCGGGTCGGAGATCCTCGCGGTCAGAACGACGTCGTTACGCCCGACGGTGGGCCAGCTGGCCGGGTCGCTGACGCACGGCACGTTGACGTTGCTGCTGCTGCCCGGCGTCCACTGGCTCTGCCAGGCCGCGTAGTCGTGCAGGACGGGGGGCCGGTTGTAGGTGACCTCGAGCCACGGGTTGTTCTTGAACCGCTTGTAGCTGTTCTTGTTGCCGAGGTAGTTGTCCGGGGTCCGCAGTCCGAGGGCGAGGCTGTCGTCACCGCGGTCGGCGGCGCCTTGGACGACGGCGCGCAGGTTGTCGGTGCTGAAGTCCACGCCCTGCACCCCGGGGCAGTAGGTGGGGTTGCCGTGGGCGAAGGCCTTGGCGTCGAGTTGCCAGATCCAGGG
>NZ_JBIVVI010001566.1:0-1725 GCF_044757675.1 Kitasatospora sp. NPDC091257 | reverse complement strand
GGTCCTGGAGGCGGGCGACTTCGAGGACTACTGCGCGGCGCTCGGCCTCGACCCCCGGGCGCCCGCCGCCCGGGTCGCCTACGCGGGCGATCCGGAGCTGGCCGGGGAGCCGTTCGTCTACGCGGGGGAGCGGCTGGCCGAGCTGGTCCCGGTGCTGCTGGACGACCACCGGGCACGGGTGCGCATGTCCGTGGCCTGTGCGGCTCTGCTGGGTGCCGTCGGCGACGACCCGGCCGGCCAGCTCCGGATGGCCGCCGTGATGCGGTACGTGACGTCGGTCTACCTCGCGCTGGCCGAGGGCGCGGGGGAGGGGTGTCATCTGCTGACGCTGCGCTGCCACGGCCCGGAGGACGGCGAGGAGCTCACCTCGGCGGTGGACGTCTGCGTGGAGGAGGGGTTGCTGTACCCCGCGGGGCGGGACGCCGAGGCGTTCTGCGTCACGCTCGCGGCGGGCGTCGCCCTGGGCGGGGAGGGGGCGCTGCTGCTGCACGGCGATCCGTCGGTGGGCGTACGGGTGGACGGACGGAGCGACGACCGGTCCGGCCCGGACGGCCGTCCACCCGCGTCCCCGGCCGGGGAGGCCCGGCCCCGGCCGCCGGTGCGCGGCTGGGCGCTGACCGGCGGACGGCTGCGGCCGATGACCGCGCACGAGGTGTTCGACGAGTTGGCGGACGACGCCGCGCGCGGGCTGCCCTTCCCGCCCGGGGTGGACCCTCGGCCCGGGTTCCCGCTGCCCGGCTTCCGCGATCCCGGGGAAGGGGGTGGGCCGCTGGGGTGATCAGGGCGTTCACCGCCTCCGTGTCCACCACTCCGCCGTCTCCGCATCCACCATGCGGCGCTGGGGACTGTTCATCGACCGCGTGTTCGGGGAAGATTCGGAGAAGATCAACAGCAGGAGCGCGCGGTGCCCCACGCCGCCGTTCCGGCCGCTCCGCCCCGTACCGCGCCCTGCAGGTCCTCCCCGCGCACCGCCGGTCCGGCGAAGCCCGACTGCGAGAGGGGGACGGATGAGCGAGCGGAGCGAGCTCGGCGCCGGGGGGTGCGCGGGGGCGAGCGTCCCCGTCGAGCGCCGCGGGGCGAGAGCATGAGCCCGATCGAGTACAGCGCGGAGATCGCGGAGCTGCTCGGGAAGGTACGGCGGCGCCCCACGGCGGGCTGGCCGTGGCGGCCGGGCGAGCCGGTGCCGGAGGGGCTGCCGGTCAAGCAGTCCTGGGGGTGGCTGTTCGTGCCCGACGGGCGGGTGCTGACGCTGGTGAACCCCCGGGACGGGGTCTGCTCGCTGCCCGGCGGCTCGCTGGAGCCGGAGGACGGTGGGGACCCGGCGGCCGCCCTGGCCCGGGAGGCGGCCGAGGAGGCGCAGGCCCGGATCGGCCGGCCGTACTACCTCGGCTACCTCTACGACCGGGTCGGTTCGGCGAACGGCGGGCACGAGTGCGCGCGGGTCCGGATGGCGGCGGCGCTGCGGTCGGTCGGCCCGAGCACGGCCGACCCGGCCTCGGGCCGGCACTACCGGCGGCTGCTGGTCGCACCGGGCCTCGCCGTCGAACTGCTCGGCTGGGGCGCGCCCGGGTTGCGCCAGGCCCGGGCGGCGGTCGCCACTGCCGCCCGCTGGCTCGGCGTGCCCGCGGCCGCGAACGAGGCGATCGAGGAGTTGCCGGTCGAGGGCTGCACGGTCTCCCCGGGCACCGTGTATCCGGGTGTCGGGTACACGGGTGCCATGCACCC
>NZ_JBIVVI010001565.1:0-1727 GCF_044757675.1 Kitasatospora sp. NPDC091257 | reverse complement strand
GGGGCTCAGGACGGCTGGTCCTGGTACAGCCGCAGGGCGTCCGCCGCCGCCCTGGCCAGCTCGCGCCGGGCGGCCGGCGGGACCAGCACCTCGACGTCCGCGCCGAAGGCCAGCAGCGACCGGACGGCCGCCGGGGCCGGGAAGGCCATCGCCACCTCGGCCCACTCCTCGGGCGGCCCGGCGCCCGCCTCCGGCGGCGGCGCGGTGACCCGGCCGCCGTGGATGCGCAGGAACATGTCCAGCCGTCCGCGCCGGACCCGCACCCGCACCGGCAGGTCCTTCGGCAGCCGCTCCACCTGCTCGCGCAGCACCGCCCAGACGTCACCGAGCCCGACCCCGGCCCGGCGTCGCACCGTCTCCTCGGTGGTGTCGGCGGCCAGCACCCGGTCGGCCCGGAACAGCCTCGGCTCGCCGTGCAGATCGGCCACCAGGTACCAGACCGCCGCCTTGCTCACCAGCCCGTACGGGTCGACGGTGTACTCCACCGGCGCGGGCGTGCCGCCGTGCCGGTAGCGCAGCCGCAGCCGCCGGTCGGCGAAGACGGCGTACTGCAGCTCGCCCAGGTCCGGCCCGGCGGCGGGGCCGACCGCGCCGGGGGTCTGCATCCAGCGGGCCGGGTCGACCAGGATCCGCTCGCTGATCCGCTCGGCGGCCGGCCGGTGCGGGGCCGGCAGCGCCGCCATCACCTTGCGCAGCGCCGAACCGAGCGCCCCGTCCAGCCCGAGGTCGCTGTGCGCGCCCTGGGCGGAGAGCACGAACAGCGCCCTGGCCTCGTCCGCGGTCAGGCCCGTGACGTCGGTGCGGTAGCCGGGCAGCAGGCCGATGCCGCCGTGCCGCCCGCGCTCGGTGAACACCGGCACCCCGGCGGCGGAGAGCGACTCGACGTCGCGGTAGATGGTGCGGACGGACACCTCCAGCCGCTCGGCGAGTTCGGTGGCGGACACCCGGCCGCGGGTCTGGAGCAGCAGCAGGATCGAGAGCAGGCGGTCGGCCTTCATGCCCCAAGAATCCCAGTAATCCTGACGGCAGTTGTCAGGTTTTACTGGGAAATTGCGTTCCGAGCCCGAAAGACCACCCGACACCAGGGAGTTGAGCGCCGATGACCGCCGTCCAGGATGCCCGCCCGCAGTACCTGACCGCCCTCGACCAGCTGGAGAAGCTGTTCGCCACGATCACCCCGGCCGACCTCGACCGGCCCACCCCCTGTACCGAGTTCACCCTGCGTCAGCTGCTGAACCACGTGGTCGGCGGCATCCACCGGTTCGCGTACATGGGCGAGGGCGGCCGCGCCGAGGACGTCGTGGCCGCCGTCGAGGACCCCTCGGACGAGGGCTGGCCGGCCGCGCTGGGCCGGGCCCGCGCCCGGGTCACCGCCGCCTGGGCGGACGACGCCAAGCTCGGCCGCCCGACCGTCGCCCCCTGGGGCGAGGTGCCCGGCGCGGCGGCGGTGGCCGGCTACCTGATGGAGCTGGTGACCCACTCCGGGGACATCGCCGGGAGCCTCGGCAACGGCTTCGCCCTGGACGACGACCTGGCGCGGACCGCGCTGGCCGTCGCCGAGTTCGTGCTGCCGGCCGAACAGCGGGTGCCGGGGGTCCCGTTCGCCGCCGTCCGGCCGGTCGCCGAGGACGCCGACGTGCACACCCGGCTGGCCGCCTGGATGGTGTCGTGGAACATGTGCGCGTCCTGGGTCACCATGCCGACGGTGTCGTGCAGCGAGGCCAGGG
>NZ_JBIVVI010001564.1:0-1733 GCF_044757675.1 Kitasatospora sp. NPDC091257 | reverse complement strand
CGCGTGAATATGTAGACCGGACGTCATATTTGTTCTTCCGGGGCCGGTCGCCGGGGTGGACGGCGAGCCAGAGGGTGTCCAGGGAGAGCTCGCCCTCGCGCATGGTGTCGACCTGGATGCCCTCGGCCAGCAGCCGCCGGACCCGGTCGTCGTCGCCGCGGGCGTGCGCCGCCTCCGCCTCGGCCAGCCTGATCCGGCCGTGCGCCCGGTCGGCCGGGGAGAGCGCCTCGATCAGCGCGAGTGCCTCGGCGGGGCGCTCGGCGCGCCGCAGCGACTCCAGCGTCTCGATCGTCAACTCCCGTAGTTCCGGCCGGAGTCGGTGGGCCGAGAGCATGAGGTCGGCGGCCTCCCGCGCTTGCGGGGTCAGGAGGGCGAGCGCGCGCAGCGCCCAGGGCGAGGCCTGGACGGCGACGGAGCGTTCGAACGCCTCGTGGGCGGACTCCCGCTCCCCGTCGGCCAGGCGCAGCAGCCCGAGCTGGTACAGCGCGTGCCAGTCCGTGGCGTTCGCCTCCAGCAGCCGCCGCCAGTGCGCCCCGGTGACCGGCTCGGCCGGCGGGTCGCAGACCGGGAGCGTGCCGGTCTTCAGGAGCTGCCGCCAGGGTTCCTGGGCGGCCGCCGGCTCGCCGAAGGGCAGGGCGGGCAGGGCACCGGCCTCGATCTCCAGCGCGGCCCAGCCGCCGCCCTCGGACAGCACCTCCTCGGGCGCGCCGAACTCCCCGGCCCGGGCGTCGGCCCGCTCCAGCTCCAGCGGCGGGAGCAACCGGTCCAGCGCCTCGCCGGCGGCCTCCCGGGCGGCCTCCCAACTCCCGTGCACGGCTGTGGGATCGGCCTGCAGCAGCCCGTACGCCTCGGTCCACGACCAGGTGGCGCCGGCGGGCATCGGCAGATGCTCCAGCTGGGTGCGGGCCAGGCCCGCCTGGATCTCCAGGTAGGCGGAGTCCGGGCCGGAGAGCCACTCCTGCCAGTGCCTGCCGCCGGTGCCGGTGCCCCAGCAGAACAGCTTGCGGCCGCGCAGCCGGGCGGTGGAGGTCTGGACGAGCCCGGCGCCGGTGCCGTCCAGCGCGGCGATCCAGGGGCGTTCGCCGCCGGGGAGGTCGAGGAAGTAGTCCGCGGCGCGCGCCGCCCGGCCGGGGTAGCTGCGGTCGGCGCCGTCGACCTCCGGGAAGGGCACCCGGCGCAGGTCGCTGACGTAGTCGCAGTGGAAGGCGTGGTCGGCCGGGCCGAGGACGCGCACGTCCCGGTCCTGGGGCACGGCGATGTTGGACCACCAGTAGACCGGTGTCTCGGTCGGCGCGGGGTTGTGCACGGCGATGCGGACGTAGAGCACCGGGGAGCCGGCGGGCAGCCAGGTGTCCATCCGCAGCACCAGGCGCCGCAGCCGCTCGAAGGCGTACATCCGCAGGCCCGGGGTGCCGTCGGGCGCGCTCACCCGGACGGCGTGCAGCGGCTCGCAGGTCAGCGGCCAGTGCCCGGTGGCGCCGAGGTTCCACTCCACCCCGCCGGCCAGCCAGGCGTCGCGCAGGGCGAGGTTGGCGGGCTGCAGGATCCGGTTGCGGTGCAGCAGCTCCCGCCCGGTGGGGCGGTGGACCAGGGACCACAGCCGCCCGCCGAGGGAGGGCAGGAAGGTCGCGGTGAGGGTCTCGTTCTCCAGCACCACGCACGGGAGTTCGCGCTCGGTACGGACGCGGTCGTACCCGCCCTGCCGGGTGTACGGCAGCAGGGTGTCGGGCACC
>NZ_JBIVVI010001563.1:0-1733 GCF_044757675.1 Kitasatospora sp. NPDC091257 | reverse complement strand
CGGGCCGCCGCACACCCACCCCCGGCCCGCACACCCCGGCCCGCCCGGCCGCCCCGCCCGGCCCCCACCCTCCGGGACGCGCCGCGGCGGACCTCCCCGCCCGCGACCGCGCCGAGGCCAGGGGCCCGGTGGCGCCGACGCCACGGCCGCCCGCACCGCGACACGACCGGCACAGGACGGTCGAAGGAGCAGCACGCACGGATCTCGCCGGGAAGCACGTGGTGGTCACCGGGGCCGGACGCGGGTTCGGCAGGGCTTCGCGCTGCACGCCGGCCGCACCGGCGCACGCCTACGGCACGGGAGCGCAGGGCTCCCCCGGCTGCCGCGGATCGACGGCCGTGGCGGGAACACCGCCGGGTGGTCGACGGCGTGAGGTTCCGACTCACCGTCCGCGGCCGGTCACGCCGAATGACCGATCCGGTGGCGCAATCGGCGCGCCGGGTCACCGGATCCGGATCCGGATCCGGATCCGTACTCCGCCACCGACCTGCGACGCCCGCCGGGCGGCATCGAGGATGTCCTCCGAACGATCGGCCAACTCCCTGACGCGTCGGGCTACGGGCTCGGGCGAGCCCGTCCGGGCCGCTGCGGACTCGACGTCGTCCTTCGGCAGCAGAACCCCCTCGACGAACTCCGCGACGTCGGCCGGCGCCACGCGAAGCCCTCCCCGACCGACCGGCCGGCCGGCCGGGGGGGGAGGGGGAGAACCGCGCGCCGAGCGGGCGGACGCTCTGCCACCCCCGGGAGCGTGGAACGCCGGCTCTCCAGGCCGGCACGACCCGACGGGCCTTCGCGGACGTCGGGGAAACGGGACCCGCCACCGTCGTCAGTGGTGAACACACGGCCGGCAACACTCATGCGCGCAGTGGATCACGCGCTCGCCCTGGCGGTCCACGCCCCTTTCCGGCCGCTGCGGCCGGAGCGGCCCGCCGGTGCCCGCGAGGCGAGGAGGACCTGCCTCCACCCCCGGGAACCGTCTCAGAAGCGGATCTTGCGGTGAGGGGATCGCGCACGGTAGGCGCGGCTACCTCCGCCGTCGAACGACAGCGGTGCCGCCGGCCAGGTCGACACCGGTGCGGGGCGGGGCGCCGGCGTGGTCGTCGTCCCGCACGACCAGTCGAGTGCGCCGCTGCTCGATCTGCACGCGCTTGTTGGCATGGAAGAAGGCGTGCAACTCCTCGGTCGCGGTCGCGCCGAGGCCGAGCCCGCCGCTTCGCGGTCGCGTGGTCAAACGGCGGCACAACCATCCCGGACGGCCGGATCGCACCACGAGATGCCGGATCGAGGCCAGCGTGAAGGGCACGATCACCAGCACCGCCATGAAGAGCAGACCCGCCGTCATCACCATGCCGGCCCAACCCGCGAAGGTGACACAGCCGTTCCTGACCGTATGCCGCCGATCACGGCGGCACCGGCCGGAGCCGTTCGCCGATCACGGCGACCGGCACCGCCGCTTCGCAGCGGACAGCGGGCCCGTCACACCGCGCGCGGACGGGCCCGGACCCTGACACGCGGCCCCGCGGACGGACCGGGGCCCGAACCCGCCGCCCCGAACACCGGTGGACAGGCCCCGCGGACGGACCGGGCCCGGCCCCGACACGAGCAGACGGGCCCGGACAAGGGCGCGCCACCCCGGCTCCGGGGGGGCCCGGCTCCGGGGTGGCCGACTGCCCTGTCATATAGGAAAAGCACACCACTGAACAACAGACAAAAGTAGTAAAAGAGGATTACGG
>NZ_JBIVVI010001562.1:0-1739 GCF_044757675.1 Kitasatospora sp. NPDC091257 | reverse complement strand
GTCACGGTGGCCCCGGCCAACTGCTTGTAGCGGGTCGCGATCCTCTCGGCCTCCTCGACGGGCAGCGACCCACCGTGCTCCTCGGCTCGCGCGATGGTCTCCTCCGGGCCCAGGCGCCGGTTGGCCAGCACGATCGCGTTGACGACCGGCCGGCGCATCCGGTCGTAGCGGCGGAGCGCGGTCACGGCGTCGTCGTCCCGGGTCAGGCACCAGGCCAGCACCCGGCTGTCGACGACGGACTGCGAGCCGCCGTTCATGCCCATGGGGAACATCGGGTGCGCGGCGTCGCCGAGGAGGGTGACCCTTCCGAAGCTCCAACGCGGCAGGGGGTCGCGGTCGAGCATCGGGTACTCGACGATCACCGAGGAGCGTTCGGCGAGAGCCGCGAGGTCGATCCACGGCAGGTTCCACGACGACAGCCCGGCGTGAGCCTCCGCCGCGGTGACGCGGCGGCCGGGGCCGCCGGGAGGCGGGGCGGACGGGTCGTGCCGAACCTCCAGCACCCAGTTCACCAGGGCATCGGCAGCCGAGGTCGCGGGGTCCTCGACCGGGTAGGCGATGAACTTCGCGCCGGGGGTGCCCCCGGCCACCACGATCGAACGGCCGTCGAGGACGTGCGGGTGCCGTGCGAGCCCACGCCACATGTGGACGCCGTTCCCGCTCGGGGGGCTCTCGTCCGGGTACAACCGGCTGCGCACCACGGAGTCGATGCCGTCGGCGCCGACCAGCACGTCGCCGTCATCGACGACGGGCCGGCCGCTCGACCGGTCCAGGAAGTGGGCACGGACGCCGCCCGCGCTCTGCTCGAACCCCCGGAACAGCAGGCCGGTACGGACCGAGTCCGGCCCCAGCCGCTCACGTACCGCCGTCAGCAGCAGCAACTGCAGACGACCCCGGTGCACGGAGTACTGCGGCCAGTGGTATCCGGCCGCGCGTCCCAGCGGCTCCTCCCAGACCGTCCCGCCCGCCCGGTCGTGGTAGCTCAGCCGATGCGGGGGCAGCGCGACGGAGTCCAGCTCGCCGTCCAGGCCGAGTTCGGCGAGTTCCCGGACGGCGTGCGGCAACAGGTTGATTCCGACACCGACCGCTTCGACCTTCCGCGCCGCTTCGTACACCCGTGGCGCGAAGCCGGCGGCGTGCAGGCTCAGGGCACAGGTCAGCCCGGCGATGCCGCCGCCCACGACGATCACTCTCATCTGTCTCCTCGCCCTTCGCCGGAGCCGCGGGTCCGGCCGATACCCGGCCACCAGCCTCGGGGCCCCGGCCGCGCGCGTCCAATACACAGCGGTGATGGCGGCCGTCACGATCGCTGATCGCACCGGGGGATCGCCGTACCGGCCCCGGACCAGTCGGGCGGTTCCACAACCCGTGCTCTCAACTGCGGAGTTGATAGCTTGTCGGTCATGGAGCTCCGTACGCTTGAGTACTTCGTCGCGGTGGCGGAGGAGCGGTCGTTCACCAAGGCGGCGGCCCGCTGCCATGTCGTGCAGCCCGCGATCAGCCAGCAGATCCAGGCCCTGGAGAAGGAACTGGGAGAGCCCCTTTTCGAACGCCTGCCCCGGCGGGTGGCCCTCACGTCCGGGGGCGCCGCCCTGCTGCCGCACGCCCGAGCCTGTCTGGCGGCGGCGGCGTCGGCTGTCCTGGAGTTCGCCGACCGGTCCGGTCTGGTCGGCGGATCGTTCGCGCTGGGGACCGTCGGCGGCCTGGAAGGCACCAGCATCCCCCGGCTGCTGGGGGAG
>NZ_JBIVVI010001561.1:0-1739 GCF_044757675.1 Kitasatospora sp. NPDC091257 | reverse complement strand
GGCGGGACGGTGCTGCTGCGACTGAACCTGCCGGGGAGCCGGCTGCCGCGGCTGGTGATCCCCTGCCGGGTGGTGTGGACGGTGGACGAGCCGGACCGGATCGGGTTCGGATACGGAACCCTCCCCGGGCACCCCGAGCGCGGCGAGGAGGCGTTCCTGGTGTCGATGGACGCCGACGGCGAGGTGTGGTTCGAGGTCACCGCGTTCTCCCGGCTGTCCGCCTGGTACGCCAGACTGGGCCGCCCGGTGGCCCTGCTCTGCCAGCACCTGGCGATCGAGCGCTACCTCGCCGCGGTGGCCTCGCACGTCCGCTGAGTCGCGAAGCCCGCCGACCCATCGAACCCGCCTGGCCCGGCGCGCGCGCAGGCCCCGCGCGCACCCTGCCGAGGTCAGCCGAGGAAGGACAGCCGGACGGTCCGGCGCGGGTTGTCCCCGTTGGTGTCGATCAGCACCACCGACTGCCAGACGCCGAGGGCCAGTTGGCCGCCGAGGACCGGCAGGGTGGCGTGCGGGGCGACGAGGCCGGGCACCACGTGGTCCCGGCCGTGGCCGGGGCTGCCGTGCCGGTGGCGCCAGCGGTCGTCGGCCGGGAGCAGGTCGCGCAGGATGGCGAGGAAGTCGTCGTCGCTGCCGGAGCCGGTCTCCAGCACCGCGATCCCCGCGGTGGCGTGCGGGACGAAGATGTTGAGCAGGCCGTCGCGCCCGGTGGCCCGTTCGTCGAGGAACGCGGCGCAACGGTCGGTGATGTCGAGCGCGACCTCGCGGCTGCCGGTGGTGATCTCGATGGTGCCGCTCTGGAAGGTGGTGTCCGGGAAGGAGCCGGTCCGGGTGGAGTGGTTGTTGTCCGCCATGGCGCCATCCTGTCCCAGGCCAGCGGACCGGGCGTACTCCCTCGCCGAGTCGCCGCGCCGGGGAGCGAACTCGCGTAGGGTGAAAGGTTCAGACCACATCACCCGGACGGCGCGGCACGCGCCGGAGCCCCCGCCCGGCGCCTTCACCGGAGCCCCCGCCGGGCCCGAACCCGGGACATCGTCCGGACACACCGAAGACCCGGTGGACCGGACGGTCCACCGGGTCGGTTCCCGACCGGGCGGCGGGGAGGGACCCGTACCGCGCCGGTCGAACTAGCCGCGCCCGCCGAAGAGGCTCCGCCGCAGCCGACGCAGCGGCGTCAGCAGCGAGATCCTGGTGTGGCGACGACGGGTCGTCGGGGCCTCGGCGCCGCGCGGCGTGAGCTCCCTTATCAACCCGAGCGCTTCGGCGGTGTCCACCGCCGGGAGTGCGGGCGCGCCGAGCACGGCCAGGTGTCGGTCGATCCGGCGGCCGGTGGTGCCGACACCGCACTGGATCGCCGGCACGCGGGGCCGAGTCCGCACTTGCATGTGTTCCATCAGTTTTTCCCACCCCTACGAGGCGCCAGGGCCGTGAGGCGAAGACTATCCGTGAAGGACGGCCTTCGCGCAACCGTCCTTGGTGTTGTGCCACCGTATCGTGCGGCGTCAACTGACGAAGCACCAGGGGCCACCAGGCCGGTCACGACTAGGCATCAATGAT
This sequence comes from Kitasatospora sp. NPDC091257, assembly GCF_044757675.1. NCBI lineage: Bacteria > Bacillati > Actinomycetota > Actinomycetes > Kitasatosporales > Streptomycetaceae > Kitasatospora > Kitasatospora sp. NPDC091257. The sequence goes on along the minus strand of NZ_JBIVVI010001561.1, from coordinate 185 downwards.
GGTGCACGACCGGCCGTCCGTCACCCGGTCCGGCAGGCGCGGGTGCGGCAACCGTACGCACGGCACGCGCACGACACGTGCCCGGCGCACGGCGGACCCCTGCGGAACCAAGGGCCAGTTCACCGAGCCCAAGGACTTCTCGGGCATGCTGAAGACCCACCTCGGTGTCACCGAGGAGGCGAGCG
>NZ_JBIVVI010001560.1:0-1739 GCF_044757675.1 Kitasatospora sp. NPDC091257 | reverse complement strand
CCGTGCACCCCCTCCACCCGGTCCAGTTCGATGTCGCTGGTGGCGGACGGCCCCGAGATCCAGGTCTGCGGGCGCACCGGATCGAGCCGCGGCAGGGCGAGCGGCACCGAGGCGACGACCTGCTCCGGCGCCCGCACCACGCAGACGTGGTGGTCGGGGACGAGCGAGAGCAGCCGCCGGCCCCGGCCCGGACCGGCGACCAGCACGATCGTCCCGGTCTCGGCGACGGCCAGCGCGCAGCCGGTCACCACGCTGTCCGCGGTGTCCAGTCGGGCGGCGGTCGGCGTCCCGTCGTCCGGGAGGAGCGCGACCCCCTCGGCCTCGGCGGCGGCGAGCCAGCCGGCCGGCAGACCGGCCGGCACCACGACCGTCCGGCTGCCCCGCTCGACCGGCGTGCCGAGCGGACCGGTGCCGCGGGGGGACCTCAGGACCTCAAGGCCTCAGGGCCCCGGGATCTCAGGCGCCGAGCCAGAGGTCCGGGCCGAACACCTCGTAGTGGATGTCCGCCGCCGGGACGCCCGCGGTCAGCAGCTGCTCGCGGACGGCGCGCAGGAAGGGGAGCGGGCCGCACAGGTAGGCGGTGGTGCCGGCCGGGACCTCGACGGTGGAGAGGTCCACCAGGCCGGTGCGTTCGGCCGGCCACTCGCCGAGCGGCTGCTCGTAGAAGACGTGCGAGGTGGCGTTCGGCAGCGTGGTGGTGAGCCGTGCCAGCTCGGCCCGGAAGGCGTGGCTCAGCTGGTCGCGGTCGCCGTGCACGGAGACGATCCGCCGGGTGGAGCCGGTGGTGGCCAGGTGGTCGAGCATGGCGGTCATCGGGGTGTTGCCGATGCCGGCGGAGGCGAGCAGCACCGGCCCGTCGCCGTCGGCCAGCGCGATGTCGCCCAGCGGGGGCGCCAGGTCGATCGGGTCGCCGGCCTTCAGGTGGTCGTGCAGGTGGCCGGAGACCTCGCCGCCGTCCTCGCGCTTGACGCTGAAGCGCAGCGCGCCGTCGGCGCCGCCGGAGAGGCTGTACTGGCGGATCTGGTGGGCGCCGTCGGCCAGTTCGGTGCGCACGGAGACGTACTGGCCGGGGCGGAAGGCCGGCACCGGACGGCCGTCGGTCGGGCGGACCAGGTAGGTGGTGACGGCCTCGGTCTCCTGGACGCGGGCGACCACGGTGCAGGGGCGCCACAGGTCGGCCGGGTCGCCGCCGGCGGCGACCTCGGCGCGCAGCCGGTCCTCGACGGCGATCAGCGCGTTGGCCATCAGCCAGTAGACCTCGTCCCAGGCGGCGGCGACCTCGGGGGTGACGGCCTCGCCGAGCACCTCCACGATGGCGGCGAACAGGTGCTCGTGGACGATCTTGTACTGGTCGTCGGCGATGCCGACGGAGACGTGCTTGTGGGCGATGCGGGCGAGCATCGCGTCCGGCCGCTGGTCCGGGTTGGCGATCAGGGCGGTGGCGAAGGCGGCTATCGACCCGGCCAGGGCCTCGCGCTGGCTGCCGTTGGCCTGGTTGCCCCGGTTGAAGAGGTCGCGCAGCAGCTCCGGGTGGGCGGCGAACATCCGGTCGTAGAAGCGCGGGGTGATGTCCCCGATGGCGGCGCCCACGACGGGCAGGGTGGCCTCGATGACCTCGGCGGACTTCGCGGACAGCATCAGACGACTCCTTATTGGTATCTGAGATTCGCATTAAAGGCCGCAAGGGGGTGCGCGGCCCCGGGTGGCCCGATCAGCCGGTGGGTCCGGCGGCGTCAGGG
>NZ_JBIVVI010001559.1:0-1740 GCF_044757675.1 Kitasatospora sp. NPDC091257 | reverse complement strand
CGGTTCCGGGGTCCGGTCCGGGGCCGCTCACCGCCGGCCCCGAGCCGCCGGCGCGCCCGCGGACGCACCTGCCACCGCCTGCCCCGACCCGCCCGCCGATCCGCTCGGCGATCCGCCCGCCGACCCGCTCGCCGATCCACCCGGCCGCCCGGCCGTGGAGGCCGCCGCGATCGCCTCCGCCAGCCGCTCCAGGACCGCCGCCACCTGCTCGTCCGTGATGGTGAGCGGCGGAAGCAGTCGCAGCACCGCGTCGTGGCGTCCGCCGAGCTCGACGATCAGACCCCGCGCCAGGCAGGCCTCCCGGACCCGCACCGCGAGCGCCGGGTCGGCCGGCCGGGCGCCGCAGGCGTCGGGCTCGGCCGCCGGGTCGACCAGTTCGACGCCGAGCATCAGCCCCCGGCCGCGCACGTCGCCGATCACCGGCAGTTCGACGGCGAGTTCGCGCAGCCGGGCCGTCATCCGCTCGCCGACGGCGGCGGCCCGCTCGGCCAGCCCGTTCGCCGCGACGTGGCGCAGCGTCGCGGCCCCGGCGGCCATGGCGAGGGTGTTGCCGCGGAAGGTGCCGGTGTGGGCGCCGGGCCGCCAGCCGTCGTAGTCCTCGCGGTAGACGACGACGGCGAGCGGCAGGCTGCCGCCGATGGCCTTGGAGAGGACCATGGCGTCCGGGACGATGCCGCTGTGCTCGATCGCCCACATCGCGCCGGTGCGGCCGACTCCGGTCTGCACCTCGTCGACGATCAGCGGGATGCCGCGCTCGGCGGTGATCCGGCGCATCTCGCGCAGCCAGCCGTCGGGCGCGGGGACGACCCCGCCCTCGCCCTGGACGGCCTCCAGGATCATCGTGGCCGGCGCGACCACGCCGCCCGAGGGGTCGTCCAGCAGCCGCTCCACGTAGGTCGCGGCGAGGCCGGCGCCCGCGTCGCCGCCGACCCCGAACGGGCAGCGGTAGCCGTAGGGGAAGGGCAGCCGGGCGACTTCGCCGCCGCTCGGCAGCGGCTCCTTGACGGCCACGTTGCCGGTGAGTGCCAGGGCGCCGGCGGTCATGCCGTGGTACGCGCCGGTGAAGGCGAGCGCGCCGGAGCGGCCGGTGGCGGTCTGCATCAGCTTGAGGGCGGCCTCGACGGCGTCCGTCCCGGCCGGTCCGCAGAAGTGCACCCGGGCGCGGGCGGCGAACTCCGCGGGCAGGCTCTCGAACAGCGCGCTGGTGAAGTCGTCCTTCTCCGCGGTGGCGAGGTCGAGCAGGTGCAGCGGGGCACCGCTGTCGAGGGTGCGGCGGATCGCCTCCAGCACCACCGGGTGGTTGTGTCCGAGGGCGAGCGTGCCGGCGCCGGAGAGGCAGTCGAGGTAGCGCCTCCCGTCGGCGCCCTCGACGGTCATGCCGTGGGCGCGGACCGGGACGATCGGGAAGGAGCGGGCGTACGTTCTGGCGGCGGACTCGCGGACGCGCTGACGGCGCAGGATGGCTTCACCGGCGGCCGGGGCTCCGGAGGCGGCCTGGACGGGTACGGCAGCGAGTGACACGAGAAACCCCCAGGGGAAGTTAGGTTAGCCTAACTTTACTGCCCTTGACCTGGAGGAACGCCCCGGGGCCTCCGGAACCACCCGAGTGAGTGAACCTCCCCCGGTTCATCCAACGAGCATCGCGCGGAAGGGTCACGGCCCGGGGCCGGGCCCTCGCCGACCGTCCGCCCCCGGCCACCGACCCATGCCGCCTCACCCCCGGCCGCCGTCAGGCCCGCC
>NZ_JBIVVI010001558.1:0-1740 GCF_044757675.1 Kitasatospora sp. NPDC091257 | reverse complement strand
CGAAGGCCACCGACAGCACGACAGCGATGAGCGAGAGCGCCATCCGGCCCTTGTGGGCGAAGAAGCTCCGCAGTGAGGTCTTGAGCAGCATGATGCCATGCTGCGCTCACGCATTGAAAGGGCCGGGACCCCGGCGCCGCAGGGCGGCCGCCGACGCCGCCCGAAGAGCATGGCCGCCATCGCGGCCGGCACCACCGCCTCCCTGCTGCTCGGCGCCGGCCTCGCGCTGTCCGGCGGCGGCGCGGCCAACGCCGCGACCACCAACTCCACCGGCGCGCCCGCCACCAGCGGCGGCATCAAGGTCGCCTACTTCGACCAGTGGTCGGTCTACGCGAACGCGTACTACCCCAAGACGATCCAGGACACCGGCGTCGCCAAGAACCTGGACTACATGATCTACTCCTTCGCCAACATCCACCCGACCGACCTGGGCTGTTTCGAGGCCACCAAGGCCGCCGACGGGAACGACAACAACCCCAACGCGGGTGACGGCGCGGGCGACGCGTTCGCCGACTACCAGAAGAGCTTCGGCGCGGACATCTCGGTCGACGGCGTCGGCGACGTCTGGAACCAGCCGATCGCGGGCAACTTCAACCAGCTGAAGAAGCTGAAGGCGAAGAACCCGAACCTCAAGGTCCTGCTCTCGCTGGGCGGTTGGACCTACTCCAAGTACTTCTCGCCGGCCTCCGCCACGGACGCCTCGCGCAAGCACCTGGTGTCGTCCTGCATCGACATGTTCATCAAGGGCAACCTGCCCAGCGACGCCGGCTTCGGCGGCCCGGGCTCGGCGGCCGGCGTCTTCGACGGTATCGACATCGACTGGGAGTACCCGGGCGGCGGCGGCCACACCGGCAACCTCTCCAGCCCGGCGGACAAGCAGAACTTCACCGCCCTGCTGAAGGAGTTCCGCACCCAGCTGGACGCGCAGGGCGCGGCGGACAAGAAGACCTACGCCCTGTCGGCGGCGGTCGGCGCCGGCCAGGACAAGATCATGAACGTCGAGACCGACAAGATCGGTCAGTACCTGACCTTCCTCGACGTCATGACCTACGACATGCACGGCGGCTGGGACGCCCAGGGGCCGACCAACCACCAGGCCGCGCTCTACTCGACCCCGGACGACCCGTCGACCCCGGCCAAGCCGGGCAACGGGAAGTACTCGATCGACAACGCGATCAAGGCGTGGACGGCCGGTGACAAGGAGTACGGCATCCCCGGCGGCTTCCCCGCCAACAAGATCAACATGGGTGTGCCGTTCTACTACCGCGGCTGGACCGGCGTGAAGGACAACGGCAAGCACGGCCTGTACCAGCCCGCCACCCAGCCGGCGGCCGGCGCGGCGATGTCCGGCAACGTCCCCGGCATCCAGATGTACAAGGAGCTCGCGGGCTTCGTCGACAACCCGTCCAAGACCTTCTGGGACGACGGGGCCCAGGCCACGTACTTCTACGACGGCAACACCTTCTGGAGCGGTGAGGACGCCAAGTCCATCCAGGCCAAGCTCGACTACGCGCACTGCAACGGCCTCGGCGGCTCCTTCGCCTTCTCGCTGTACGACCTGGGCACCAAGACCGCCCTGTTCGACAAGATGGTGAGCGCCACCAACGGCTCCGCGTCCGCCTGCCCGGCCCCGCCGACCGGCACGCCGACCCCGACCTCCACCGGCACCCCCACCGGCACCCCGACCGGGGTGGCGGTGCCGGCGCCGAGCTTGGCCAGCAGCGGGTGGGCGGCCTCGGG
>NZ_JBIVVI010001557.1:0-1743 GCF_044757675.1 Kitasatospora sp. NPDC091257 | reverse complement strand
ACCCAGCCGGTGCGGAAGGCGCCGTTGAGCTGGTGCGCGGTGATGGCCTGGCGGGGAGTGGGGCGGGGCGGCGCTGCTGATCGCGGAGACTGCGCCGGCCGGGCGGCGGGGGCGGTACGGGGGGTTCCTGCAGTTGGGGCCGACGATCGGGTTCGTGCTGGCGAACGGGGTGTTCCTGGCGCTGCAACTCGGCCTGGACGAGGGGGAGTTCCGCGCGTGGGGTTGGCGGGTGCCGTTCCTGGCCTCGTTCGTCATGGTCGCGGTGGGGTTGTTCGTCCGGCTGCGGGTCGAGGAGTCACCGCTGTTCCGGACGGGGGTGCGGCGGGAGCGGCTGCCGGTGTTGGAGGTGCTGCGCGAGCACTGGCGCCCGGTGTTGGCGGGCGGTGGGGCGATCACGGTGGGGTACGCGCTGTTCTACCTGACCACGACGTATGCCCTGGCGTACGCGACCACCGGGCTCGGGGTGGCGAGCACGCTGGTGCTGTCGATGCTGCTGGTCGGCGCGGCGGGCATGGCCGCGACGGTGTGGCTGAGCGCCTCGTGCAGTGACCGGTGGGGTCGGCGGCGGACGCTGCGGTGGGCGACGGGCCTGGCCGCGGTCTGGTCGCTGGTGTTGTTCCCGCTGCTGGAGACGGTGAGCCGGCCGCTGATGTTCGTGGCGCTGGCGGGGGCGATGGTGGTGCTGGGCGCCATGTTCGGGCCGTTGGCGGCGTTCCTGCCGGAGCTGTTCCCGACCCGGGTGCGCTACACGGGCGCGGCGTTGACGTACAACCTGGGCGGGGTGGTCGGCGGGGCGACGACGCCGCTGGTGGCCACCCGGCTGACCGGGGTGTACGGGACGGCGCAGCCGGTGGGCTGGTACCTGGCGGTGCTGGGTGTGCTGGCCCTGGGGTGTCTGCGGATGCTGCCGGAGAACACCGGCGCGGAGCTCGGTTCGGTGGGCGGTTCGGTGGACGGACCGGCGGACAGGTCTGCGGACGGCGAACGCCGCCGGGCGCCCCGGTTGGGGACGGACCCGGCGGCGTAGGCGGCCGTGGGCGGGCGTAGTCGCCCGTGGGCGTGCGTGCTCGCCCGGGGCTCAGCCGGCCAGGGCGGCGCGGCCGGCCAGCACGACGGCGGTGTGCCGGGCGACGCGCTCACCGAGGTGCTCGGCGGTGGCGATGTCGGCCTTGTGGACGGCCTCCGGGCCGGCGTCGGACGGGGAGGAGGCGGCGGCGCCGTTGAAGAAGCCGAGCCGGTTGAGGTCGTTCTCGGAGGCGGTGGTGGCGTTCCAGCCGGGCTTGAGGCCGAGGTTGACCCAGCTCATGCCGTGCTGGGCGGCGAGGGTCTGGAAGAAGGCGAGGGTGCCCGCCTTGTCGCCGCTCTTGGAGGCGGAGTTGGTGAAGCCGGCCGCGACCTTGTCCTTCCAGGCGTCGGTGAACCAGCGCTTGCTGGTGGCCTCGGCGAAGACGTGGAAGGCGCCGGAGGCGGTGCCCATGTAGGTGGGGGAGCCGAAGACGATCGCGTCGGCGGCGTCCAGCTGCGCCCACTGCTCCTCGGTGATGGTGTCGACGGCGATCGGGACGACCTCGGCACCTGCGGCGGCGGCGCCGCGGGCGACGGCCTCGGCGATCACGGCGGTGTGGCCGTAGCCGGAGTGGTAGGCGAGGGCGACGGTCGGACGGACGGCGGTCATGCGGCACTCCAGGGGGACGGGCGCGGGCCGGCGGAGGCCGGCGGGCAGGCGTGGGGACGGGACGGGGC
>NZ_JBIVVI010001556.1:0-1750 GCF_044757675.1 Kitasatospora sp. NPDC091257 | reverse complement strand
CGCGGTACTTGGCGAGGACCGCGTCCATGTCGGAACGGTGCTGCTCCAGCATGTAGCGCACGGCCAGGTACCCCCAGCGGTACACCCGGTCCTGGCTGCTCCTGGCGTAGACCGTGTCGAAGAGCTCGCTCAGCTTGTAGGTGTGCTGCGAAGCCACCGCGATGGCGTCGGTGTTGACGGCCTTGCGGTACGACCAGGAGACGTACTCCGCGAAGCCCTCGACCCACCAGTCGATCGGCTGGACCTGGCCCGCGTCGTAGTCGCCGTAGACGTTGAACCGGCCGTCGAGGTAGTGGGTGTACTCGTGGTTGAGGTTCCAGATCTCGAAGGACGGACGGGCCCACTCGGCCTCGTAGCAGAGGAAGCGCGGCTGGTTGCCGACCGTCGCCGGGTCGCCCTCCAGGTACATGCCGCCGTTGTTGGTGTTGATGTCGTAGATGACCGCGGCGAGCACCTGGTAGTCGAGCGAGGAGTGGAAGACCACGACCTCGATCGTGCTGTTGCCGTCGTCCTTGACCGGGCCGCCGTCCTTGGCCACCGTGTGGAAGAACGCGTCCTGGCCGTTCAGGCTGGTGCAGGCGGTGCCGACCTGGGTGCTGTCCAGCGCCTGGGCGAGGATCCTGATGCTCGGGCTGCAGGTGTGGTCGACCGTCAGGTTGGCGGCCTTGAACTTCGCCGGGTCCTCACAGGTGCCGTAGTACGAGCAGTCGGCCTTGTCCCACCAGTTCACCGCGAGCGCCACCGAGCCGCGCTGGTACATCGTGGGTCCGGTCGGGGCGGACTGCTGGGCCAGGGCCCGCGCGTAGGGGCGCACCTTGGGCAGCAGTTCCGGGTACTGCATGAAACGGGTCAGCTCGTTGGTCGCCTCGTAGACCGTCCGCCCGTAGGTGCCGCCGTGCAGGCCCTGGTTGCGGGAGATGAAGGTGAACAGGGTGTCCAGCACGCTCGGGTCGGCCTTGACGGCGGGGAGGAAGTCGGCCTCCCAGTGTCCGGCGAACAGCGCGGTGAGCACCGGGGTCAGCCCGTAGACCATGCCGGTCGGGTTCCAGGTGGCGCTGTCGTAGTCGGACAGCAGTCGCTTGACGACCGGCAGGTAGCGGGCGCTGTCCTTGGCGCTGTCGATCAGCGTGGTCGCCCGGGCCAGCGGGCCCGCGTTGTCCGCCGTGACGTCCCGCGAACGGGAGTTGGCGAAGAACGCGTCCAGCGCGGAGCGGGTCGCGGTCTTCAGGCCGGCGCCGTAGGGGCCCACCACGTCGGGGTTGTAGAACTGCACGAAGTAGCCGGCCTGCAGGTAGAGCATCAGCTGCGAGATCGACGCGCCGTTGTTGCCCTGGTAGCTGTTCGCGGCGTCGCGCACCGCGTACGCCACGGTGGTCATCTGCGACTCGCGGAACGCGTTCGCGGCGTCGCCGCGGCCGATCTTGAACAGCGAGTTGACGCACTGGAGGTCGACGGACTTGATCTGCTGGACCAGCGCGCTGCCGGTCCGGCCGGTGAAGTCACCGACGTTGCAGGGCCGGTCGGCGGCCGCGCCCAGCCCGAAGGCCTTGGCCTGCGGCTGGTCGGCCGTCGGCAGGCCGGTGAGCGGGGCCGTCGGCGACTGGGGTACCAGGTCCTCCGGGCTGAGCCGCTTCCGGCCGTCCGGCCGCGCGGGGGCGGCGTCGGTGCGGTCCGCGCCGATCGCGGGCGGCGGCGCCAGGTGGGCGGGCACCGTGCCGACGGGCGCACCGGCGGGGGTCGTCCCGCCGGG
>NZ_JBIVVI010001555.1:0-1751 GCF_044757675.1 Kitasatospora sp. NPDC091257 | reverse complement strand
GTGTGCGCGGCCCCGGGGGCCGGGACCGGGGCCGGGGCCGGGGCGGGGGCCGGTGTCAGGTGTCAGGTGTGGGCGGGGAAGCGGGCGAGGGCGTGCAGTTCGGCCTCGACGGCTTCGATGCCGTCGAGCCGCTTGCGGTCCCAATCGGGGATCGTGTCGGGTTCCAACTGCCGTGCCAGCAGATCCGAGGCGTCGGCGGGCAGGGCGCGCCGGAAGGCGTTGGCGAGCGCCTCGGGGATTCGGGCGCGGTAGTTCACGCGTCGGGCGGCCTCCAGGGCGGTCGCGGCGGTCGCGGTGTCCAGCTCGCCGCGTTCGACCAGGTGCTGCAGCAGCCACCGCACGTTGATGAGCGGCACGGTGAGGGCTTCGCTGGTGACCGGGTCCATCAGCAGGGAGACCTCGGCGTCGGCCTCGACGTGCCCGGCGAGGTACTGCTCGCAGACCCAGCCGTGCTGGATCATGCCGAGCGTGCGGCATTCCACGGCGCGCAGTGCGCCCATGGACGAGGCACCGGCGAGGTAGAGGCCGCGTCCGAGGTACTCGCGGATCTCGGTGACGGAGACCGAGAGGTTCTGGCCGAACTCCCCGTCCAGGATCAGGGCGCGGTTGTTCCACTTGCCCTCGACCGGGGTCCGCAGCAGGTCGCCGCGGATGATCGGTGGCCGCACGGCCAGGTCGATCCCGAGGGAGTCGGCGGTTCCGCACAGCTGTCGCGTGTCCCGGGGCAGTAGGGAACTGCCTGCGTACACCGTCAGTGTCACCGCCATGCCGCCGTCCAATCCGGTCGTTCCGCCGTGCGGGCCTTGAGCAGGCGCACGCCGGCCCGCAGGTGGTCGACGTGGGTGAACTCGCTGCCCGGTACGACGACCTTGACGATGGAGAAGGGAAGGCCCTCGGGGGCCAGGCTGGTGCGCAGGACGAGGTGCAGGCCGTGCTCCCCGAGCATGTCGAGCAGGAACGCCAGGTCGACCGCGTTGTCGCCGGAGCCGCGGTCGGGGATCGCGTGGAACGGCAGCCACGGCCGGCCCTCGCTCCAGGCGTGGAGGTAGTCGCGCAGTTCGTCGTACGAGGCGTGGCGCCGGTACGCCTGGCCCTCCAGGTCCTCGCGCGCCCCGGCGATCACGATGAGGCGGGACTGCGCGGCCTCGGTGAGCGCCCGCATCAGGGCGATCTCCGGGTTGAGGTGGCAGCCCGCTCCTCCGGTGAAGAGCATGCCGTCGCGGGAGTGGGTGTCGTCGGTGGTGACGAGGAAGGTGGGGACCGGCAGGGCGCCGGTGTAGGCGTGGACGGTGACGCTGATCGAGGCCCGCTCGAAGCGCTCGACGAGTTCCCGGTGCGCGTCGGGGAGGGTGTCGAGCGGCACGAGGTGGCCGAGACCGAGCTTCTCGCCGAAGGCCGTGCTGTCGTGTTCGATGACCTCGTACAGCGCCTGCACGGTGGCGTCGACGGGGTCGTTGCCCGCGGCCAGGCCGATGGTGTTGGAGGACATCAGTCCGCCCTCGTGGGGGAAGGGCGTGAAGACGGCGACCGCGGGCACCGCGATGTCGACGTCGTTGCGCAGGCAGTGCATCGGCCACCAGGTGGTGGGTGTCTGCGGCGTCCAGTGGTGGCCGCGGCGGGGGACGAGCCGCCGGGGGTCGAGCGTCGGCATCCGCTCGCTCATGACCTCGTACGGTAGCGGCGGTTCGGGGCGGCCGTCCGGTTCGCAGTAGCGACGTTCGATGGCCTCCATCATCGCCGAGACCCGGGCC
>NZ_JBIVVI010001554.1:0-1753 GCF_044757675.1 Kitasatospora sp. NPDC091257 | reverse complement strand
GGTGTGTTTCTCCGGCCCACCCCCCGAGCTTCAGCTGCATCTGGTACGAACCCCGATAGCCGATGGAGTGGAGCACGGCGAGGGTCACGTAGTGCAGGGAGAGTGAACCGCCCCGGGTTCGATAGAGATCTCAGGTTGTGGCTTTGACCGGGGGTTTTGTGGTTGTGAGGTAGTGGGCGATCTCGTATTCGGCGGGCGGGACGTGGCCTATCTCACCGTGGAGTCGTCGGTGGTTGTACCAGTCGGTCCACTCGGCTGTGGCGAGCTCGACCTGGGAGAGCGTCTTCCAGGGGCGGCCGGGCTTGATCAGCTCCGTTTTGTAGAGGCCGATGGTGGATTCCATCAGGGCGTTGTCGTAGGCGTCGCCGACGGATCCGATCGAGGCTGCGATGCCGGCGGCGTCCAGGTGGTCGGCGAGCCGGAAGCTCGTGTACTGCGACCCGGCATCCGAGTGATGTATCAACTCGCCTCGCTGGTGGGGGAATCCGTCGCGGTCACGCTGCCACAGCGCCATGTCCAGCGCATCCAGGACAAGCCGGGTCTCCTTGGAGGTCGCGGCCGACCAGCCGACGATGCGGCGGGAGAAGGTGTCCACGACGAAGGCGACGTAGACGACTTCGGCCCAGGTGGCGATGTGTGTGAAGTCGGCGACCCAGCAGCGGTTCGGCGCAGTGGCGACGAACTGCCGGTCGACGGGATCCGGGCCGCGTTCGGTGCCCGGGTCCGCGATGGTGGTGATCACCTTCTTGCCGCGGACAGCACCGGTGATGCCGAGTTCGCGCATGAGGCGTTCGACGGTGCAGCGGGCCACCGCTTGGCCTTGTCGGCCCAGCTCCCTCCAGATCTTCCGGGCCCCGTAGACACGGTAGTCGGCGTTGTAGACCTCCTTGATGAGAGCCTTGAGTTCCTCGTCGCGCACGGTGCGGGCGGAGGGCGAGGCCACGCGCTGGTGGTGGGCGTAGTACGTGGAGGGGGCAATGCTGCAGCCGTGCTCGGTGAGCACGCGGCAGATCGGCTCGACGCCGCCGAAGCGGCCCCGGTGCTCGTCGATGAACGCTACGAGCGCAGGTGTGGCCGGTCGAGCTCGGCCGCGAAGAAACTCGCCGCGGCCTTGAGGATCTCGTTGGCGCGCTTGAGTTCGGCGATCTCCTTCTTCATCGCCTTGATCTGCGCGGACTCCTCCGTGGTCGTGCCCGGGCGCTGCCCGGAGTCGACCTGGTCGCGTCGCACCCAGTTGCGCAGGGTCTCGGCGGAGCCGATGCCCAGTTTCTCCGCCACGGCCCGCAGCGCCGCCGACTCGTTCGGGTAGTCGCCGAGGACCTCGGCAACCATGCGCACCGCACGACGGCGCAGCTCAGGCGGGTAGGAGGAAGGACGTGCCATGACTCGAATCCTTACACGAAATCGAGTCCCCACCGAACCCGGGGCGGTTCAGTGGTGCGTGATCACATTGAGAAGCTGAGGTGGCCAACGAGGGTTGGCGGCCGCGATTTTTGCGCAGAGTCACCGGAGTGGGACCCTGGGTGCAAGCCGGGCCCAGGGTCGTGATGCAAAGGCCAGTCGAGGAGTGTTGATGACCGAACAGAGCCCTGCACGGTTCCCGATCACCGAGCCGTTCACCCAGTCGGAACCGTCCAACCCGAACTGGAAGCTGGCGGGCAAGGCGCGACTGGAGGGGGGTTTGGAGCTGAACCGTCCGGGGGCGGCGGGTTATGTGGGGATGGCGTTGCTGGACCAGCCCTTTCCTTCTGCC
>NZ_JBIVVI010001553.1:0-1754 GCF_044757675.1 Kitasatospora sp. NPDC091257 | reverse complement strand
CCAGGACCCGTTCGCGCACCCGCTCCACCTGGGCGGAGTGCGAGGCGTAGTCCACCGGGATCCGGCGGGCCCGCACCCCGTTCTCCTCGCAGAGCACCAGCAGCGCGTCCAGCGCGCCGGGCTCGCCCGACACCACCGTCGAGGACGGGCCGTTGAACGCGGCCACCGAGATCCGGCCGCCGAACGAGCCGATCAGCTCCTCGACCACCGCGCTGCCCGCCGCGACGGACACCATGCCGCCGTCACCGGCGAGTTCGATCAGCGCCCGGCTGCGCAGCGCCACCACCCGGGCACCGTCCTCGACGGACAGCGCACCGGCCACCACCGCGGCGGCGATCTCGCCCTGGGAGTGGCCGATCACGGCCGACGGCTGCACACCGTGCGCCCGCCACACCTCGGCCAGCGACACCATCACGGCCCACAGCACCGGCTGGACCACGTCCACCCGGGACAGGTCCGCGCCCGAACGCAGCACCTCGGTCAGCGACCAGTCGGTGTACGGCGCCAGCGCCGCCTCGCACGCGGCCAACCGGGCCGCGAACACCGGTGACCAGTCGGCGAGTTCCCTCGCCATGCCGACCCACTGCGAGCCCTGGCCCGGGAAGACGAAGGCCACCGAACGGCCGTCGCGCTCCTCGGCGACGCCGGTGACCACCCCGGCCCGGGCCGTGCCGTCGGCGAGTGCCGCCAGCCCGTCCAGCAGGTCGGTCCGGTCGGCGCCGAGCAGCACCGCGCGGTGCTCCAGGTCGGCCCGGGACAGCAGTGCCCGGCCGATCTCCGCCGGGGTGAGCTCGCCGTGTCCGGCCGCGAACTCGCGCAGCCGCGCGGCCTGCGCCGCCAGTCCGGCCCGGGTGCGGGCCGACAGGAACCACGGGAGGACCCCGGAGCCGGTCTCCGGGGCCGCGGCGGTCTCGGTGACGACCGGGGCGGCCTCCAGGATGACGTGGGCGTTGGTGCCGCTCATGCCGAAGGAGGACACGCCCGCGCGGCGCGGCCGGTCCACGGCCGGCCAGGGGCGCGCCTCGGCCAGCAGTTCCACGGCGCCCGCCGCCCAGTCCACGTGACCGCTCGGCGCGGCGACGTGCAGGGTGGCCGGGAGCGTCCCGTGGCGCATCGCCTGCACCATCTTGATCACCCCGGCGACGCCGGCGGCGGCCTGGGTGTGCCCGATGTTGGACTTGATCGAGCCGAGCCAGAGCGGCTCGCCGTCGCGGTCCCGGCCGTAGGTGGCCAGCAGCGCCTGGGCCTCGATGGGGTCGCCGAGCCTGGTGCCGGTGCCGTGCGCCTCCACCGCGTCCACGTCCGAGACGGTCAGCCCGGCGTTGGCCAGCGCCTGGCGGATCACCCGCTCCTGCGAGGGCCCGTTGGGGGCGGTGAGGCCGTTGGAGGCGCCGTCCTGGTTGAGCGCGCTGCCGCGCACCACGGCGAGCACCTGGTGCCCGTAGCGGCGCGCGTCGGAGAGCCGCTCCAGCACCAGCACGCCCACGCCCTCGGACCAGCCGGTGCCGTCCGCCTCGGCGGAGAACGGCTTGCAGCGGCCGTCCGCGGCGACGCCGCCCTGCCGGCTGAACTCGGCGAAGATCTCGGGTCCGGCCAGCACCGTGACACCGCCGGCCAGGGCCAGGTCGCACTCGCCGCCGCGCAGCGCCTGGGCCGCGAGGTGCAGGGCCACCAGCGAGGAGGAGCAGGCGGTGTCCACCGTGAGGGCGGGGCCCTCCAGGCCGAAGGTGTACGACACCCGGCCGGAGATCACG
>NZ_JBIVVI010001552.1:0-1758 GCF_044757675.1 Kitasatospora sp. NPDC091257 | reverse complement strand
GGTGCTCACCGCCGACCACCCGACGGGGGTGCGGATCGTGCGCTCCCCGCGCCTCTACCACTCCTACGTCTCGCTGCGCGCGCACGGCGGCCCCGCCGGCATCCAGGAGCTGACCGGGCAGGACGCGGAGCACTACGAGCGGTTCTGCCGCGACCTGGCCGCCGGCGGCACCACCGCGGTCTTCCGCACCGCGATCAACGCCCAGTCCCTGTACCTGGTGCGCCGTCGCCTGTGCGCCGTCAAGGTGGACCTGTTACGGGCCGGGGAAACGTCCCTGCTGCTCGTCCGCGACCAGGCCCAGGGCTTCTACACCGGGGAGAACCTGCACACCCCGGGAGCGGTCACCCGCACCCTGTCCTTCAGCCGGGAGACCACCGGGACCGTCGTGCGCCACGCCCTGGAGCGGGCCCGGCGCGAATGGCCCGACGGGCGGATCGACCGCATCGTCATGGCCTACAAGTTCCACCTCCTGGACGGCGCGTTCGACACCTGGGTCGCCGGGATCGCCGAGCGGCTGGGCGTACGGATCGAGGTGTTCCAGCCCGACACCGTCAACCGCAACCTGATCACCCACGGCCTGCCGGAGCGCACGCTGCTGATCGCCGGGAACGAGTGGGCGGACATCATGCACGTGGTCCTGCTGGACCGCTTCGGCGCCCAGCGGCAGGAGAGCCGCTGCACGGAGAACGTCTGCCTCGACCCCGGCGCGGCCGGGCTGGTCGAGTACCAGACCGTGCACGGCTCCGCCGACGACCTGGCCGGGCGCGACCTGGTCAACCCGGTGGCCACGGTCCGCGCCGCCGCCCTGGTCGCCGAGCGGCACGCCGGCGTCCCCGGCGCCGTCCGGGCGGTCGAGGCCGCCCTCACCGCCCTGGACGACAAGGACGTGCGCACCCCGGACCTCGGCGGCCGGCACTCCACCACCGCGGTGGTGGACGCGCTGGTCGACGTCCTCGACCCGCCCGGTGCCGCCGCCGCGGGTTCCACGGCCCTGGTGGGCGAGCCGTGACCGGCCCGGCGGGAACGGCCCTGGTGGTGGTGGACCTGCAGAACGACTTCTGCGCCGGGCCGGTGGCCAGGGCCCGCTTCGGCGGCGACGGCGCCGTCCTGGAGGCCGTGGTCGCCAACAGCGTCCGGGCGGTGGACCGGGCCCGGCGCGCGGGCGTGGAGGTGCTGTTCGTCCGCTTCCTCGGCGACGTCGTCCACCAGGGCGCGGCCTGGCGCGCGCGGGACCGGCGCCTCGGCAAGGAGCCGAAGTGCCTGGAGGGCACCTGGGGGGCGGAGTTCCACGGGGTGGCCCCGGCGCCGGGCGAACGGGTCTTCACCAAACGGGCCCGCTTCGACGCCTTCCTCGGCGAAGGCCCGGGCGAGGACCTGGAGGAGCACCTGCGCGCGGGCGGCACCGGGCACCTCGTGCTCGCCGGGCTCTACGCCGACGTCTGCGTGGACTCCACCGCCCGCACCGCCTTCCAGAAGGGCTTCCACCTCACCGTCCTGACGGACTGCACCACCTCCCTGCACCTGCCCTGCGACGACGTCCTGCGGTTCATGCGCGTCCTGTACGGCGCCCGCACCACCACCGGTGACGACCCCGCGGCCTGGACGGCGCCCGCGCACGGGGAGGAAGCGTGCGCGCCGTAGCCGGGCGGGCCGCGGCCGGGCAGACCGTGGCCGGGCAGACCGTGGCCGGGCGGGCCGACGGCGCCACCGCCGCGGCCCCGGCCCGCGGCGTCGCCTCCGGGGTGGGCCGTACCGCCC
>NZ_JBIVVI010001551.1:0-1759 GCF_044757675.1 Kitasatospora sp. NPDC091257 | reverse complement strand
CAGCTCTGCGACCGACACCGCCTCGGCCCCGAACCTGCTGCCGCCACCGTCCCCGTCACCGCCCAGCTCACCGGCGTCTCCACCCCCGCCGCCCTCGACGCCCTGCGCCCCCTGGCCGCCCGCCTGCCCGCCCGCACCGTGTGGCTGGCCCACAACCGCACCGGCGCCGACGAACTCCTGCCCTTCGCCGACAACACCCTGCACACCCCCACCGGCACCGTCCACCTGCCCGCCGGCTGCGTCGCCCCCGACAGCGGCACCCTCGCCGACCTCGCCCCCCACCCCGGCGACCTCACCGGCCACTTCCTGCGCGCCCTCGCCGGACAGGCCGGCACCACCGCCACCCGCACCATCGCCCTCAACGCCGCCGCCCTCGCCCTGGCCTCCGGCCGCCACACCCACTGGAACACCGCCTACAACGCCGCCCTGGACGCCCTCGCCGACGGCACCCCCCGCGCCCTGGCCGAACGCCTCGCCACCGCACCCGCCCGCCCCGCCCGCCCCGCCCGCCCCGCGGCACCGGCGACACCGGCCGCCAAGACCGCCGCCCCGGACCCCGCGGCCCGCCGACCGGAGGCCACCCGTGCCTGAACCCCTCTTCCCCCAGGACCGCCCCGGCCTCGCCCTGTTCCTCAACGCCGGCGACCCCGCCGACCGCCTCACCGACCTCGCCCTCATGCTCGACGAGCAGCGCGTCGACGTCCTCGAACTCGCCGTCCCCTTCCCCGACTCGCCCACCGACGGCCCCGTCATCCGCCGCTCCGCCGCCCGCGCCCTGCAAACCGGCACCACCTGGGACACCGTCCTCGCCGACCTCACCGACCTCACCCCCCGGCTGCGCCACCTCAAGGTCGTCCTGCTCGCCGACTGGAGCCACAGCCTGCGCCACCGCGACCCCGCCGCCACCGCGCGCGCCGCCACCGCCGCCGGAGCCCGCGCCCTGCTCGTCCACGCCCTGCCCCCACGCCTGCGCCCCGCCTGGCAGCAGGCCCTGCGCGACGAAGGCCTCCCGCAGGTCACCACCTGCTACCCCGCCTCCACCCCCGACGTCCTCGCCGCCGCCGCCCGCGACGCCACCGGCGCCTACGTCTACCTCGTCGCCCACTACGGCCGCTCCGGCACCACCCCCACCACCGGCCACCGCGCCCTGGCCACCACCGTCGCCACCCTGCGCACCACCGCCCCCGCGACCCCCGTCGCCGTCGGCTTCGGCGTCAGGACCGCCGCCGACCTCGACGCCGTCACCGCCGCCGGCGCCGACGCCGCCATCGTCGGCTCCGCCGCCGTCGCCCGCCTGGAACACGCAGCCGCCCACGGCCTGGACGCCGTCACCGAACTGCGCGCCTTCCTCACCGACCTCCGCCCCGCCCGCCCCCCTCACCCGGACGCAAGAGGCGGACCCCGCGCCACCGCGCACACCCCCACCACCCCCGGCACCACCACCCGAGAGGAACAACCCGCATGCTGATCCGCGACCTGGCCGACGTGAAGACCGTCGAGTGGGGCAACGGCCTGTCCCGCCGCTTCCTCGTCGAGAGCGACAACCTCGGCTACAGCCTCACCGACACCATCGTCAACGCCGGCACCAAGTCCCGCCTGGAGTACCGCAACCACCTGGAGGCCTGCTACTGCATCGCCGGCTCCGGCGAGGTCATCGACATGGACGGCAACTCCCACCCCATCACCCCCGGACGCCTCTACGCCCTCGACGAGCACGACGCCCACTACCTGGTCGCCGGCCCCCAGGAGGACCTGCGCC
>NZ_JBIVVI010001550.1:0-1763 GCF_044757675.1 Kitasatospora sp. NPDC091257 | reverse complement strand
ACGTACTCTCTTTCCCGCCACGACGCTCGTCCGATCGGGTGTACTTCGCGTAGGTGGACTGCTCGGGCAGCGGCAGGGAGCGCACCACGGTGCCGTTGACGCTCACCGAGAGGCTGCCGCCGGCGCCCCCCGTCGCGATCCAGGCGGACAGGTCGTAGGTGCCCGCGGTGACGGCGGTGACCTGCTGGCTCACCGTGTAACCGGGGCCGGCGTCGAGGTAGGCGAGGCGGCTGCCGCCGTGCGGGTTGTTGGTGGCGGTGCCGGTGTGGGCGGTGAAGGTCCAGCCGGCGGCGGTGGACGGGGCGCCGGTGGCGGAGGCGCCGCTCGTGTCGCTCTGCTCGAAGCCGGGGTCGGCGAGGACCAGCGGCTCGGTGCGGGTGAGCGTCCAGCGGTGGGCGGGGCGGTGGTCGCAGTGGTGGTTCGCCGGGGCCGGGTCGGCGGTCAGACAGGCGCCGGTGCCGCGGACGGCGAGGGTGTAGGTGCCCTGCGGAGCACGGGAGACCGTGAAGCGCTCGGCCTCGGGGGCGGAGCCGCAGTCGGCGGTGGCGGGGCGGCGGTCCGGGCCGCCGAGGGTGAGGCAGCGGCCGCTGGCGGCGTTGACCAGGAGGTAGTCGCCGCCGGTGCGGCGCAGCTGCCAGCGCTGGCTGAGCAGCCGTCCACAGGCCGCGCCGAGCACCGGGGTGCCGGGGGCGGGCTGGGCGTACTGGGGGCCGAGGCAGGAGCCGTCCAGCGCGGAGCCGAGCAGGTAGCTGCCGCCGTCGACGAGCGGTGCTCCGGCGGCGGCCGGGGCCGGGGCGGCGCCGAGGGCCTGGGCGGTGAGGACGGCCAGGAGGGCGAGACCGGTGGGTAAGGCGCGGGGGCGGGGCGGCATGGCGGAGCTACCTCCGGTCGGTCGGTGGCGTGATGGCGTTGGAACGTTCAAATCGGGTGGGAAAGCCGAGCTATGATGCATCGCATGTGATGGGTGACATTTCACATGGTTGTTTCGGTCGCGTCAACGGGATGTGCGGTAAGGGCTTCCGGGAGGTGACCGGGACGAATGGTGAAGGCTCCCGCCCGACGGGGGTGGGCGGGAGCCTTCACGTCCTGGGGCGGGGTTCAGCGCTTCAGGGTGGCGAGCGTCTCGTCCAGGCTCGGCGTGCCGGAGCGGGGCCGGTTGTACGGGAACTTGGAGAGCATCGATCCCATCGCGCAGGTGTTGGTCAGGGCGGAGAAGGCCAGCCCGCCGCCGACGGCCGCGGAGACCCAGCGGGCGCCCGGCAGGGCGAGGTCGATCAGCACCCCGGCCAGCACCAGCGAGCCGGCCACCAGGCGGACCTGGCGGTCCAGTGCCCACACCCGGCGGGTGCCGGCCACCTGGTCCAGCGGCCGGCCGGCGTTCGCCCAGGCGTTGGTGCCGCCGGTCAGGGTGAGGGTCGGGACGCCGGCGTCGGACAGCCGGCGGCACGCGTTGTCGGCGCGAGGCCCGGCGGCGCAGACGACGGCGATCTCGCCGTGCGCGGCGGCCCCGCGCAGCGCGGGCAGGGCGCGGTCCAGCTGGTCGAGCGGGACGTTGAGGGCGCCGGGGATGTGGCCCGCGGCGTACTCGCCGGGGGAGCGGACGTCGATGAGGGTGAGCTGCCCGAGGCGGGGCTGGAGCTGCTCGACGGTCAGCGGCGTGGTCATGGGGGTGGCGGGCTCGAAGAGGTCCGAGTTGTACTTGAAGACGCAGTGGAAGCAGCCGTCGGCGCGGTCCTCGTAGGCGGACAGCGTGAGGTCGAACT
>NZ_JBIVVI010001549.1:0-1765 GCF_044757675.1 Kitasatospora sp. NPDC091257 | reverse complement strand
CCCCAGCCTGGCGGCCGGGAGGTGCCCCCAGCCCGATGGCGGGCAAGGAGGGAGGATGTACCGCACCGGCGACCTGGTCCGCTGGCTCGGCGACGGGCAGCTGGAGTACGTCGGCCGCGCGGACGACCAGGTGAAGGTGCGCGGCTTCCGGGTCGAGCCCGGCGAGGTCGAGACGGCGTTGGCCGAGCACCCGGCCGTCGCCCGGGCCGCGGTCCTCGCCCAGGACGACCGGCTCGTCGGCTACGTCGTCCCCCGCCAGGAGGAGGCCCGCGACAGCGCCCTGGAAGCGGACCACGTGGGCGAGTGGCAGGACATCTACGACGCTCTGCCCATCGCTCCCGAGGACGCCGGCTTCGGCCAGAACTTCGTCGGCTGGAACAGCAGTTACGACGCGAGCCCGATCCCCGTCGAGCAGATGCGGGAGTGGCGGGACGCGACCGTCTCCCGCATCCTGGCCCTGCGCCCCCGCCGGGTGCTGGAGGTCGGCGTCGGCACCGGTCTGCTGCTCTCACAGATCGCACCGCACTGCGAGACGTACTGGGCGACCGACTTCTCCGCCACCGCGATCGAGGCGCTCACCGCCCAGGTGGCCGGGCAGGAGGACCTGGCCGGGCGCGTGGTGCTGCAGACCCGCCCGGCGCACGACACCGACGGGCTCCCGGCCGGGGAGTTCGACACCATCGTGATCAACTCGGTGGTGCAGTACTTCCCGTCCGCGGAGTACCTCGCCGACGTGATCGGGAAGCTGATGGGGCTGCTGGCCCCCGGCGGCGCGCTCTTCGTCGGCGACGTCCGCAACCTGCGGCTGCTGCGTCCGCTGGCCACCGCCGTCCAGCTCCACCGGGTCGGCGAAGGTGCGGACCTCACGGCGGTGCGCCGCGCGGTGGAGCAGGCCCTGCGGGTGGAGAAGGAGCTCCTGGTCGACCCGGACTTCTTCACCGCCCTGCGGGAGCACGGTACGGACATCGGCACGACGGCCGTCGAGGTCAAGCGCGGCCGCCACCACAACGAGCTGACCCGCTACCGCTACGACGTGACGCTGCACAAGCCGCCGGTCACCCCGACGGCTCCGGAGCGGTCCGTCGAGCTGGCGTGGGGGCGGCAGGTCGCCGGGCCGGCCGAACTGCGCGAGCTGCTCGCCCGGCCGTCCGGCGGAGTGCTGCGGATCACGGGGGTGCCGAACCGCCGCGTGACGCGGGAAGCCGCTCTGGCCCGGGCCGTGCAGAACGGGGACGGCTCGCTCGCCGAGCTGCTGGAACGGATGCACGCCCCGGAGGACGGCGGCCTCCCCGATCCGGAGGACCTCCACGCCCTCGGGTCGGAGTTCGGCCGCCCGACGGCCGTCACCTGGTCGGCCACCGCGGCGGACGCCGTGGACGTCGTCTTCACCGACCCCCGGGCGCTCCACGGCTCCCCGGTCGAGGCGTACCGGCCGGCCCGGGCCACGGGAGCGTCGCTGTCCTCGCTGACCAACCGCCCGACCGGCAACCGGGGCGCCGGCGCCCTCCTGGGCGAACTCCGCGACTGGCTGCGGGACCGGCTGCCCGACCACCTGGTCCCCTCGGCGTTCGTGGCGCTGGAGGCGCTGCCGCTGACGGCCAACGGCAAGCTCGACCGCCGTGCGCTGCCCGCACCGGACCTCGGCCCGGTCGCGGCCGGACGGGCGCCGCGCACCCCGCAGGAGCAGCTCCTCGCCGAGCTGTTCGCCGAGGTGCTCGGCCTGGCCCAGGTCGGCGTCGACGACGGCTTCTTCGACCTCGGGGGG
>NZ_JBIVVI010001548.1:0-1767 GCF_044757675.1 Kitasatospora sp. NPDC091257 | reverse complement strand
CCCCGCCCCGCCCGTGGAAGGCCCCGTCCCGATGACCGCTCCGCTCGCCGCCGCCCTGCTGCCACTGGCCCTGCTCGTCCCCGCCACCTCGCCGGTCTCCGTCGTCGAGGCCGACTTCGACCCGGCCACCGCCTTCGTCCCGCCGGCCGCCATCAGCTACGCGAGCGATTTGGTGCCGTACGGCTCGCACGTTCGGATCGTCACCGACCGCTCGATGCCCGGACGCACGGTGCTCACCCTGACGGCCTCCGGGCTCGCCCCCGACCACGAGTTCCCGGTGCACCTGCACACCGGCGGCTGCGGGGCCGACCCGGCCTCCTCCGGGCCGCACTACCAGGACGAGGTCGACCCGGTGCAGCCGTCCAGCGACCCGGTGTACGCCAACGAGCGCAACGAACTGCGGTTGGTGCTGCGCACCGACGGGCGGGGCGGGGGCAGTGCCACCACCGCGGTGGCCTGGCAGCCGCGGCCGGGCGAGGCCCGCTCGCTGGTGCTGCACGCGGGCACCCCGGCCGGCCCGCACGCGGCGGGCGACCGGGTGGCCTGCGTCAAGCTGGACGACTGAGGCCGGGCGCCGAGCCGGCCCCGGCCCGGCGGCTTCCGCGACCTCCGCGGCCTCCGGGCCGGTCAGGGCCGGGTCGGGGCCGGGTCGGGGCCGGTCAGGAGCCGAGGGTGGCGACCAGCACCGCCTTGATGGTGTGCAGCCGGTTCTCGGCCTGGTCGAACACGATGGAGTGCGCCGACTCGAACAGCTCGTCGGTGCACTCCAGCTCGGTCATGCCGGTCGCCTCGTGCATCTGCCGCCCGACGACCGTGCCGAGGTCGTGGAAGGCGGGCAGGCAGTGGAGGAACTTCACGTCCGGGTTGCCGGTGGCCCGGACGGTGTCCATGGAGACCTGGTACGGCTTGAGCAGCTCGATCCGCTCGGCCCAGACCTCCTTGGGCTCGCCCATCGAGACCCAGACGTCGGTGTAGAGGAAGTCGGCGCCGGCCACGCCCTCGGCCACGTCCTCGGTCAGGGTGATCCGGGCGCCGGTCGTCCCGGCCAGGGCCTGTGCCGACTTCTGCACCTCCTCGGTGGGCCAGAGCGCGCGCGGGGCGACGATCCGGATGTCCATGCCGAGCAGGGCGCCGGTGACCAGCAGCGAGTTGCCCATGTTGGAGCGGGCGTCGCCGAGGTAGGCGAGGGCGACCTCGGACAGCGGCTTGGCGGTGTGCTCGGTGACGGTGAGCGCGTCGGCCAGCATCTGGGTGGGGTGCCACTCGTCGGTCAGACCGTTCCAGACCGGGACGCCGGCGTACTCGGCCAGCTCCTCGACGACCTCCTGGCCGTGGCCGCGGTACTCGATGCCGTCGAACATCCGGCCGAGCACCCGCGCGGTGTCCTTGATGGACTCCTTGTGGCCGATCTGCGAGCCCGCGGGGTCCAGGTAGGTGGTGGTGGCGCCCTGGTCGTGGGCGGCGACCTCGAAGGCGCAGCGGGTACGGGTGGAGGTCTTCTCGAAGATCAGCGCGATGTTCTTGCCGCGCAGCCGGGGCTGCTCGGTGCCCGCGTACTTCGCCGCCTTGAGCGTGGCGGCGAGGTCCACCAGGAAGCGGAACTCCTGGGGCGTGAAGTCGAGCTCCTTGAGGAAGTGCCTGTTCCGGAGGTTGAAGGCCATGCCGGGCTCCTGGGGTGACGGGACTACGGGAAAGCAGCAAGTCTATACGATGCCCGGAATTTCTATACAGAGGCGGGCCGGAGAAGGGGAGCCCACGGGGGCTCCC
>NZ_JBIVVI010001547.1:0-1771 GCF_044757675.1 Kitasatospora sp. NPDC091257 | reverse complement strand
GCCCTGCACCCCCCGGCCCCGCACGCCCCGGCCGCTCACCGCGCTGCGCCGCGCCGCCGCGCGGGTCGACGCGAAGACCCCGGCCCACCGCGACCGCGCCCTGGACGGGCTGCGCGCCCTCGCCCTGCTCGCCGTACCGGTCGGCCACTGGATGCTCGGCGGCCTCACCCGCTCCCCCGACGGCGCCCTGCACAACACCAGCCCGCTCTCCACCCTCGGCTTCTTCGCCCCGCTCAGCTGGGTGCTCCAGATGCTCGGGGTGTTCTTCCTGGTCGGCGGCCACTCCTCGGTCCGCTCACTGGAGCGGGCCCGGGCCAGGGGCGTGACGTACGGCGGCTGGCTGCGGGCCCGTACCGTCCGGCTGCTGCGCCCGGTGCTCGGGGTGACGGCCGTCTGGGCGGCGCTGATCCCGCTGCTGCCCGCGCTCGGCGTCCCCGCGGACACCCTGCGCACCGGTGCCACCCTGGTGGTGCAGCCGCTCTGGTACATCGGGGTCTACCTGGGGCTGACCGCGCTCACCCCGCTCTGCGTGGCCGCCGGGCGCCGGCTGGGCGGCTGGTCCGCGGGCCTGCTGGTGGCCTCGGTCGCCGCCGTCGACCTGCTGCGCTACGGGCCGTGGGCCGGGGCGGTGCCGTCCTGGGTCGCGCTGCTGAACATCCTGCCGGGCTGGCTGTTCGGCTACCAGCTGGGCGTGCTCTGGGCGCAGGGCCGGCTCGGCCGCCCGGCGGCCCGGTTGCTGCTGCTCGGCGGCGGCGCGCTGTTCGCCGCGCTGCTGCTGGTCTTCCACTACCCGGCCAGCATGGTCGGCGTGCCCGGGGCCGAGCGCACCAACTCGCACCCGCCGTCCCTGCTGGTGCTCGCCCTGGCGGCGTTCCAGTGCGGCGCCGCGGTGCTGCTGCGGGAGCGGCTGGGCCGGCTGCTGACACGGCGTCCGCTGCTCTGGCTGCCGGTCGTGGTGGTCAACCTGTCGGCGATGACCATCTTCTGCTGGCACCAGAGCGCGATGCTCGCGGTCGCCGTGCCGGGCGCGGCCGGCCTGGGCGCCGTCCCGGGGCTGACCACCGCGCCGGACTCGCTCGGCTGGGTGGCCGCCAGGCTGGCGCTGCTGCCGCTGTTCGCCGCCGTGCTGGTGGCGCTCGGCTGGTTCACCCGCCGGTTCGACGGCCCGTGGACGGCCTTCTCCCGGGGCGGCAAGGCGGTGGCCGGCGCCGCGGCGGCGCTCTTCGCGGCGTACGCGCTGGGCGTGGTGTGACGGCCCACCGGGTGCGGGCCGCTCCGGGCGGCGGAGCACGGCGTGCCGCAGGGGCGCGGGCCGATCGGTCCGCGCCCCTGCGGCGCGCTGTCGGTGTCCTGCCCTACCCTGCCGCCATGGTGACGTTCGACGAGTTCCGCACGATGGCGCTGGCCCTGCCGGAAGCCGCCCAGGAGCCGACCTGGGACATCGAGACGCTGCGGGTCCGCGGCCGGATCTTCGCGATGGGCGCGCCCGACGGGGACCGGGTCACCGTCAAGGCCTCCCCCGAGGACCAGGCCGAACTGCTCGCCGCCGAACCCGAGGTGTTCTCCTCCGCCCCGTACGTCGGACGGCACGGCTGGGTGAGCGTCCGGCTGGACCTGGTGGACCGGGACGAGCTGCACGACCTCGTCACCGAGGCCTGGCGGCGGACGGCGCCGAAGCGCCTGGTACGCGAGTTCGACGCCTGAACGGGGCCCTGTCGAACGGCCGCACGGGCCACCGTCCGAACCACTGGGAGACGTAGCGCGGACACCC
>NZ_JBIVVI010001546.1:0-1774 GCF_044757675.1 Kitasatospora sp. NPDC091257 | reverse complement strand
GGGTGGGGTCGCCGGCCCGGATCGGTGTACGAACCCAGTGCGGAGGTTCGGCCGCGGCGGGGGCGGGGAACGGCCTCCTCCCCCGCCCTCACGCCCGGTCCTCCCGCTGCGCGCGGTGGGCGGCGACGCGGACGCGGGTGGCGCAGCGCGGGGTGCAGTAGCACTGCGGGGTGCGGCGGCCGGTGTCGATGAAGAAGCGTTCGCAGCCCGGGGCGGCGCAGCGGCCCCAGGCGCAGCCGCCGCGTTCGCCGAGCCACAGGCCGAGGGCGAGGGCGGCGGTGGAGAGCAGCCAGTGGGTGAGGCCGGCGTCGGCGGGGGCGCGGGTGTGCGGCGCCGTCCTCGTCCGCCCGGACGGCCACATCGCCTGGCGGGCGCGGCAGGCTCCCGCCGAGGACGGGCGGCTGCTCGCCGTCCTGCGACGGGCGCCGTCCGCGCCGGACACCGGAACCTCCGAATGGCGATCTTCTGATGGACCGTCATAACAATTCGGCCGCAGGGGGAAACAGCACGCCGCCTCCCCGCCGTCCTGCCCATTCCGTTCCGGCTCCGACCCCGACCCCGGACCGCTGTACGGAGTGAAGTACGCCTGAAGGACGGTGAATTCGGGCTCGACCAGCCCCGGGGAGGATGCCAAGCAGCACCTCCGGTGGATGCCGCGGCCGGAGGCCCACCGACAGAATCGGTGCGAGGGGGCGGCGACGCGCGCCCGACAGGGGAGGGACGCAGGCATGACGCCACATCCGCGCACATCGAGGGCCGGTATCCGCTCGGCCGCCGCACTCCTGGCCGCCACCGCGCTGCTCGGCGCCGGCGCCACGACGGGCTTCGCCGCGCCCTCCGCCGGACTGCCGGTCGTGATCCAGCCCGCGGACGAGGAGGGGGAGTTCCTGCCGGAGGGCGCCGATTCCGCCGCGCTGCGCACCACGCTGCGGGGCATCGTCGACGCCGGCTCCTCGGCCGCCGTCGGCGAGGTCCGCCAGGACGGGCGGACCGTCTGGCGCGGGCGCGCCGGGGTGACCGACCCGGTCACCGGCGCGGCGGTGCCCGCGCGCGCCCGGTTCAGGATCGGCAGCGTCACCAAGACCTTCGTCGCCACCGTCGTGCTCCAGCTCTCCGCCGAGCGGCGCCTCGGCCTGGACGACCCGGTCGACGCCCGCCTTCCCGGCGCGGTGCCGAACGGCGCGGCCATCACCGTCCGCCAACTGCTCGACCACACCAGCGGGTTGTACAACTACACCGAAGCGCCCGGCATGGATCCCCAGGACGAGGACCAGTACCGCAGCTGGCTGGCCGGACCGCGCTGGCACACCTACCGGCCGGCCGACCTGCTCGCGCTCGCCAACGGCCGTGCCCCGTACTTCCCACCGGGGCAGGGCTGGCACTACTCCAACACCAACTACCTGCTCGCCGGCCTGCTCATCGAGAAGGTCACCGGCCGCCCCTGGCAGCGGGAGGTCGAGCAGCGGATCATCCGGCCACTGGGACTGCACGACACCACCATGCCCGGCCTGTCGCCGCTGCTGCCCGGCCCCCACGCCCACGGCTACGTGAAGCTCTCGACCGGGCCGGTGGACGTCACCGAGCTCAACCCGTCCGTTCTGGGCGCCGCCGGGCAGGGCATCTCCAGCGCCGCCGACCTCAACCGGTTCATCGCCGCCCTCCTGGACGGCCGACTGCTGCGCCCCGCCGAACTCGCCGAGATGACCAGGACGACGGACGCCGGACCGGGACGCGGCTACGGGCTGGGGACCGAGGAGCGCGTCGAGGAGCAGAC
>NZ_JBIVVI010001545.1:0-1775 GCF_044757675.1 Kitasatospora sp. NPDC091257 | reverse complement strand
GGGTGGGCACGCCGGCCCTCGTCGTGGCCTCGGTGGTGCACGGTGAGCTGCTCGCGCTGCGGCCGTTCGGCACCCACAACGGGGTGATCGCGCGGGCCGCCCAGCGGATCGTGCTGATCGCCGAGGGGCTCGACCCGAAGTCGATCTGTCCGACCGAGGTCGGCCTGGCGGAGCTCGGCACCGCCGCCTACCGCCGGGCCCTGGCCGGCTACCTGGCGGGCACCCCCGAGGGGATGGCGGCCTGGATCGCGCACTGCGGCCGGGCGTTGCGGCTCGGCGTCCGGGAGAGCACGGCGGTCTGCGAGGCGATGCAGCGCGGGATGGTCTGAGCGGTCGGACCGGGGCGGCGCGCGCTCCGCGAGGGGGCGCGCGAACACGCGGATGCGGCGGCACCTGATCCTGCCGGGTGCCGCCGCTGGTGCAGATACCGGGTGACCATGCATGCACCGGAAGTGCCGATCAGACGGGGATCCTGCCCGTTCGTCTGGTCCGGCGGCCCGACAGCGGGTCGGCTGCATGTGGGTGCCCGGATATCTGTACGTGCGGTCCGTGGGGCCTGAACTGCGTTGTCGGTTTGACCTCTTAGGTCCTGACCGGGTCTCGCGGGCCGTGCTTCATTTGTATCGCGTTTCGGGCGAAAGGGGAACCCGAAACGAGAAGTCTGTCCCGGTTGACCGTTTTGTCCAAGGAGCGCCGGGCGGCACCGCCTCAGGCGGCGGGGCGCCGCCGGCGAGCCAGGTACCAGATCACCCCGGCGGTCACCACGGCCGTCCCGACCGCCACGGCGGTCAGCACCGAGCCGCTCGGGGCGGAGAACTCGGGCAGCCGGCGCCGCAGTTCCACCGGCTTGTCGAAGACCAGCACCGGCCACTCCCGTGCCTGCGCCTCCTTCCGCAGCGCCCGGTCGGGGTTGACCGCCGACGGGTGGCCGACCGCCTCCAGCAGGGGCAGGTCGGTGGAGGAGTCGCTGTAGGCGTAGGACGCGGCCAGGTCGTAGCCCTCGGTGGCGGCCAACTCCCGGATGGCGGCGGCCTTGTTCTCGGCGTAGGCGTAGTACTCGATCTCGCCGGTGTAGCAGCCGTCCTCGACCTTGAGCCGGGTGGCGATGACGTGGTCCGCGCCGAGCAGCCGGCCGATCGGCTCGACCACCTCGGAGCCGGAGCTGCTGACGATCACCACGTCCCGGCCGGCCGCGTGGTGCTGCTCGATCAGCGAGGCCGCCTCGTCGTAGATGATCGGGTCGATCAGGTTGTGCAGCGTCTCGGCGACGATCTCGCGGACCTGCTGGACGTTCCAGCCCCGGGTGAGCGCGGAGAGGTACTCGCGCATCTTCTCCATCTGGTCGTGGTCCGCGCCGCCGACCAGGAAGACGAACTGGGCGTACGCACTGCGCAGGACGGCCCGACGGTTGATCAGGCCGCCCTGGTAGAAGGGGCGGCTGAAGGCCAGTGCGCTGGACTTGGCGATGATGGTCTTGTCGAGGTCGAAGAAGGCCGCCGTGCGCAGCCCGCCGGGTCGAGGGCGCACGGGCGGGCGGAGTTCTCCGGGCCCGGTGGTGTCGCCCTGGGACTCGTCGGCGTACTCGTCGGCGTTCTCGGTGGTGTCCACGGGAACCGAGGATAGAGGGAGCCGCAAAACACCCCGCCATTCGGCGTACTCGTGGGCGTGCGGGTTTGTGTTTCTGGCCGCTCGGGTACACCATGGAAGTCACGGATCGTTCGCGACCGTGCTAACCCGGTCCGGCTCCTCCCCCCCGAGCCGGGCTGTGGATAGAC
>NZ_JBIVVI010001544.1:0-1778 GCF_044757675.1 Kitasatospora sp. NPDC091257 | reverse complement strand
CCTCCCGAGCCCCCTGGATACCCGGAGGCGGCACCGCACTGGAGTGGGGCCTGCGCCACCCCTGCCCGGTCGGCGTTGGCCCCGGCGGCCACCGTGGCGACGGGGGGAAGGTGTGGTGCCTGTGGTGCGGCGACCGCTACGCCGGGCGCCCTGCCCAGGTCGGCGACGACCACCTTCACCGCGACGACGCCCACCACGCCGCCAGGCTTCACGCCGACGACCACGAAGCCGACTTCCGCCGGTTCATCACCGGCGAGCGCACCAGGGAGGCCCGTGAGAAGTCCGGGTGGACCACCCGTGTGTACGACCTGGTCGCGGCGGCCACCCTGCCCGCCTCCGAGGGCGGGGTCTGGTGGGACGGCACCGGCTACCGCCTCGTCCCCGCCGGGGCCGGATCGGTGCCAAGGGCCGCCCCGTGCGCCGCAAGGTCGTGGAGCTGGTCATCGCCGCCGGATTCCTGCACCTAGATGAACACGGTGACGTGGTGGCCACCACCGACGGCCGCGCCATGCTCGCCATCCGGCGGCACCACCTCGCCGACCTCGCCGAGCCCTGGCCCGCCCGCCATGAGCCCCAGGCCCTGCCCCCGCTGCCGGTGGCCAGGAAGCCGCCCGCCGCCGTGAGGCAGCCCGCCAGCTCCGCGCGGAGCTGGAGCGCCAGGCCGCCCAGAGCCGCGCCGAGTTCCTGCGGCGTCGTGAGGAAGCCGAGCAGCAGCACCAGGCCGAACTGGCAGCCAAGCGACAGCGCCGCGCCGACGAACAGGCCGAGCGCGTCCGCGCCGAGCGGGCCCGCACCGGGGCAGACATCCACCTCACCTGGTCCGCGGTGGCCGCCGGCCGCTGGACCGTCACCGGTGCCGGCCACGACCGCCGGCTGGACGTCGTCCTCAACGACCGCGACTTCGCGGAGGACATGTACGAGATCCGGGAGAACGGACACTTCATCTCCCGCCATACCTACGAGCACCAGGCCGAGGCCGCCGTGCGGCAGCTGCTCGCCGACGGAGTCGAGATCGGGCAGCGGACACCAAGCCCCACCCCTGCGGCCTCCACCCCGCTATGCTCCACCGGCCCCGCTGGAGCTATCGGTCGGAGGGCTTGTCGTCGTGATTCCCGCAGGGAAGGGCGCGCCTGACGGTCACGCAGTGTCCAGCTCGAAGCTCTCCACCGCCAAGACCAACTCCTCGATGGCAACCTCGGTGGCGGTGCCGCTGAGCGATGGTGCCGAGTACTGCTTGGGCCAGGCGTTGGTGAACTTCCACCGCAACGCCGGTTTGCCGGCCTCGTCGTTGAGCACGATGTGGCCGGTGCGGCGAACCACAGTGCCCTCCAGGACGGCCCGCCGCCAGTCCCACAGCTCGCGGTTGGTGGTGAAGCCGCGCTTGAGCGTGATGTCACCGGACTTCTTCAGCCCTGGGAGCTTGATCACCGAGAAGTCCATGTTGCCCTCGCGGTACTCGATCACGTCCTGCTCGGTGTTGGCTCCGCTGCACTCGGCGAAGCCATGTGAGCCCGCCAGGCCGTCGATGTCCAGCGTGAAATTGAACGCAGCGAATGGATCAACCCGCTGTCCGGTTTGTGCCATAGCCGTTCCTCTCTGTGCCTTCCAGGGGACTGGGGGCAGCCCCTTGCACTCAAAACGGCAGATATGCCAACTCGAAACGGGTGTATGGGAAGGAAAAGAACTAGGCCGCGTATTCGGTCGTGATCAATGGGTTCGGGTGAGGTCCTTGATCCAGATCATTGCGCCGCGGAGGTGAAGGCCGGCGAGGTAGCTTT
>NZ_JBIVVI010001543.1:0-1788 GCF_044757675.1 Kitasatospora sp. NPDC091257 | reverse complement strand
CGGTCCAGGCCCGCAACCCGGGGGTGCGGCAGCAGTACGAGCAGTACCTGGCCCAGGCCCGGGCCCGGTTCGAGCAGGACTGGTACGCCGCCCAGGCCCGGGAGGCGGACCGGCAGCAGCGGCTGGCCGGGTACCACCAGGAGTACCTGGCCTGGGCCGAGCAGTCCCGCCGGCAGCAGGAGGAGCTGGCCGCGCGGACCGAGGAGTTGCTGCGCCGGCTGCGGGCGGGTGAGCCGGAGGCGGTGCAGGAGTACTTCACCGCGGGCCTGTACGCCTCGGCGGCCTGGCCGGAGGGCTTCCCGCACCGGCTGGTGGCGGCGTTCGACGCCGGGAGCCGCCAGTTGGTGGTGGACTGGGAGCTGCCCGGGCCGGACGTGGTGCCGGCCGCCGCCCGGGTGCGGTACGTGAAGTCGGACGACCGCGAGGCCGAGGTGGCCCGCCCGGCGACGGAGCGCAAGGCGCTGTACCGGCAGGTGCTGGCGCAGTCGGCACTGCGGGTGGCGGCGGAGCTGTTCCGGGCGGACCGGGACGGGCTGCTGGACTCGGTGGTGCTGAACAGCTTCGTCCTCGGCATCGACCCGGCGACCGGCCGGGAGGCCGAGCGCTTCCTGTCCACCCTGACCGCGACCCGGGCCGGCTTCGCCGGCCTGGCACTGGACCGGGTGGATCCGTTGGAGTGCTTCCAGGGCCTGGGCGGCCGGCTGTCGGCGCGCCCGGAGCGGCTGGACGAGGTGCGCCCGGACCGGCGGCCGGAGAGCGTCGGCGGGATCCTGGCCGGGCACGGCGGCGAGGACGAGCCGGACCTGTTCGAGATGGACCCGCTGGAGTTCGAGGACCTGATCGCCGAGCTGTTCCGGCTGCGCGGCTTCCGGGTGATGACCACGGCCCGCAGCGGCGACGTCGGGGTGGACGTGGTGGCGGAGGACCTGGACCCGGTGACCGGCGGCAAGATCGTGATCCAGGCGAAGCGCTACAAGAAGACCGTCCCGCCGACGGCGGTGCGCGACCTGGAGTCCACCGTCCGCCACCACGGCGCGAACAAGGGCATCCTGGTCACCACCGCGGGCTTCGGCCGCGGCTCGTACAGCTACATCGAGGGCAAGCCGCTGACGCTGGTGAGCGGTCCGGAGCTGGTCGTCCTGCTCGCCGAGCAGGGTCTGCGCGGCCGGCTCGGCGGCGGGTCCGGGGATGCCGGCGCCGCCGCTGCCACCGCCACCACCGCCGCGAACGGCGGTCCCGAGGGGGCGGGCGAGACCGCCCTCACGGTGAGCTGGCAGAGCCGGACGGCCGGCGGGGACGCGGTGGAGCTGGACGTCACCGCCTTCCTGTGCGCGGGCGGCCGGGTGCTGAGCGACGAGCACTTCGTGTTCTTCAACAGCCCGCAGGACCCGGACGGTTCCGTCCGGCTGCATCCGACCCGCTCGGTGCCGGGCGAGCCGACCCGGGCGGCCCGGCTGGCGCTGGACCTGCACCGGCTGCCGGCCGCCGTCGAGGAGGTGGTGGTCGCCGTGTCCACCGAGGAGGAGGAGCACCCGGCGCTGCCACTCGGCTACGTGCACGGGCTGGCTCTCGCCGCCGCGTACGGGCCGGGCGCGGGCGGTCCGGACGCCTGGGCGGGACCGACCGGCGGGGTGCCGGACACCGCGATGCTGCTCGGGGCGTTCCGCCGGGGCGCCGGCGGCTGGGAGTTCAGCCCGTCCGGGCGGGCGGTGACGAACGGTCTGGCCGGGCTGGCGGCGGCCTTCGGCGTGGCGGTCGAGTAGTCGGCCGGGACCAGATCCCTCAGGG
>NZ_JBIVVI010001542.1:0-1788 GCF_044757675.1 Kitasatospora sp. NPDC091257 | reverse complement strand
CCCGTAGGCCCGGACCCCACGGGCCCGGACCGCGCGGGCTCAGGCCCCGCGGGCTCAGGCCTCGACGGACCGGTTCCCGACGGCAGGGCCCTCGACGGGCCGGTCCTCGACCGCCTCCCGGAGCTTGCGGAACTCCTCGGCCAGCCCGTCCAGGGTGTAGTGGGCGTTGAGGCCGCTGGGGTTCGGCAGCACCCACACCTCGGTGCCGCCGATGCCCTCCGGTTGCCGCCCCAGCGTGGCCCGGCGCTGCCCGAAGGCCGTCCGGTAGGCGCCGATGCCGAGCACGGCCAGGGCGCGCGGGCGCAGCCGCAGCACCCGTGCGCGCAGCGCGGCGCCGCCCTCGCGCAGCTCCTCGGCGGTCAGCTCGTCCGCCTTGGCCGTGGTGCGCGGGGCGACGTTGGTGATGCCCAGGCCGAGTGCGAGCAACTCCCGCTGCTCGTCCGGGCGGTACTGGCGCCCGGTGAAACCGGAGCGGTGCAGGGCCGGCCAGAAGCGGTTGCCCGGGCGGGCGAAGTGGTGGCCGGTGGCGCCGGACCACAGGCCCGGGTTGATGCCGCAGAACAGCACCCGCAGCCCGGGACCGGAGACGTCCGGGATGGTGGTGTCCTTGGCGGCCAGCAGCTGCTCGGCGGTGGGCTTCATCGGTGCGCTCGGATTCACCCGGCCAAGTCTGCCGTGCCCTTGGCCGCCTCCTTCGCCGCGTCCTTCGCCTCCTTCGCCGCGCGCTTGGCGGTGTCCCTGGCGATCTCCTTGGCCGCGTCCTCGGCGGTGAGCTCGGCCGCGCGCTCGGCCGTGTCCTCCACCGGGCCCGGGGCCGGGGCCGGCCCCGAAGTCGCGACGGCCGCCCGGCGGTTGCGCAGCCGGCGCAGGCCGAACACCACCACGGCCGCGTAGGCCCAGCCGACGAAGACGTCGATGATGAAGTGCTCCGCGCCGTAGACCAGGGTGAAGGTCATCGCGAGCGGGTAGGCGACCAGTACGGCCCGCAGCCAGCGGTTGGCGGTGGGCCAGAAGAAGAACAGCAGCATCGCCGGGTAGGCGGAGTGCAGCGAGGGCATCGCGGCGACGTCGTTGGCGAACTGACTGCCGTTCTCCAGCAGCGAGTCGGCCTGCGGCAGCCCGCTCACCGAGATCACTTCCCAGACCACCCGGGACAGGTGCGGCAGGTTGCCCTCCTGGGAGACCAGCCACGGCGGGTCGGCCGGGTAGAGGAGGTAGGTGGCGAAGCCGGCGAAGGTGAGCGTCAGGTAGGCGGCGAGCAACTGCCGGAAGCGGTGGTGCGCGCGTCGCCAGAGCACCGCGAGCAGCAGGAAGACCACGAAGAAGTGCGAGAGGTAGACGGTCACCGCGGCGTAGTCGTACCAATGCGGTGAGCCGGCGGTGTAGAGCGCGTGCTGGAGCCGGACGGTCCAGGTCTCGCCGAAGCCGAGCACCTCGTCGAAGCGCAGCTGCGGCAGCCAGTGCGGGGCCCACGGGGTGTGGGCGCCGTAGCCGCGCAGCAGTGAGTACGCCCACACCACGGCCATCACCGGGACCCAGTCGCGCAGGACCAGGAGGAAGCCGCGGGGGCCGTGCCCGCTGTGCACGGCGGCGGTCAGCAGGGCGGCGATGAGCCAGAGGAACAGCACGTCGTTGGCCGCGGGGATGCCCTCGGTGCGCAGGAACCAGAGGAGGCACGTCAGGTAGAGCGGCCAGGCCAGCCACCGGAGTCTCGACCAGCCCGTCACGCGTGGGCGGGGCGGAGGCACCGGGCGTGGCTGCCCGGCCCGCGCGTCGTGCGGGGCCGGG
>NZ_JBIVVI010001541.1:0-1793 GCF_044757675.1 Kitasatospora sp. NPDC091257 | reverse complement strand
GGTGCAGGTCGGCGGGTGCGTCCGCGTGGCTTGAGTGGGGTGCCGGGGAGTTCCGGGGCGGGGAGGCGGTCGCCCGGGTAGCCCTGGACGGCGCCGAAGCGGTCGGTGGCGGCCTGCCACTCGTCGCGGGCCTGGACGATGTCCTCGTGGGTGCGGCCGGTGAAGTTCCACCGCATACCACGCGATCCACGGTTCCTCCCAGGTCAGAGGCTGGGTGGACCGCTCGACGGTCCTGCGCCCACACCAGCACGCGGCCGGCCCGTCCGGGCCCCGGCCGGCGAGCCGC
Source organism: Kitasatospora sp. NPDC091257 (assembly GCF_044757675.1). NCBI lineage: Bacteria > Bacillati > Actinomycetota > Actinomycetes > Kitasatosporales > Streptomycetaceae > Kitasatospora > Kitasatospora sp. NPDC091257. The sequence goes on along the minus strand of NZ_JBIVVI010001541.1, from coordinate 1,507 downwards.
ACGAACAGGCCCTCGAACGCTCCCGCGGCGGACTGACCACGAAGGCCCACCCGGCGGTCGGCGCCCCTACCCCGCACGTGACGGAGCCCGTGTCCGGGTGGGCCGGTCAGTCGAGCTGGTTCTTGTGGACGACGCCGCCCTTGACGATGAGGCGCAGGTTGCGTTGGGGGTCGGCGAGGACGGACAGGTCGGTGGTGGGGTCGCCGTCGACGACCAGGAGGTCGGCCCAGGCTCCCGGCGCGACGACGCCGAGCGGCGCCGCGCGGTAGGGGTCGCGGCGACCGGACATGCGGAAGAGCTCGGCGTTGCCGGAGGTGGCCAGCTTCAGGGCGTCGACCGGGCTGAGGTACCGGCCGAGCCGGACGAGCATCTGGATCTGCCGGTCGGCCTTCGCGGGGTCGAAGACCAGGTCGGTGCCGAAGGCGAGCCGCACGCCGTGGCGGAGTGCCCAGTCGAAGACGCGGGCGACGCCCTCGCACACCTCGCGGTTCTTGCGGGTGCTGTCCGGGGAGGCGTAGTGGTGGTCGTCGACCTCGAACGGCTGGGTGCTCAGCCACACGTGCTTCTGCGCGAGGTGGCGGACGGTGGCCTCGTCGACGAGGTGGCCGTGCTCGATGCAGCGCACCCCGGCGTCCACCGCGCGGCGCACGCCCTCGGAGGTGTAGACGTGCGCGGTCACGTAGGTGCCCCAGTCGGTGGCCGCGGCGACCGCCGCCTCCAGTTCCGGGGTGGTGAACTGCAGTACGTCCAGCGGGTCGAACTCGGAGACGACGCCCCCGCCGGCCATCAGCTTGACCTGTGCGGCGCCCTTCCTCAGCTGCTCGCGCACCGCCGCGAGCACCCGTTCCGGTCCGTCGGCCACCCGGGTGAACCCGATCCGTTCGGTGCGGGCCTGCGGACCGCCGAACGCGGTCGGGGTGTCGTGGACGGCCCCGAAGTCGCCGTGCCCGGAGGTCTGGGAGACGGCTGCCTGGCTCGGGTAGATCCGCGGGCCCGGGAACAGCCCGCGGTCGAGGACCCGCCGTAGCGGTTCGGTGTCGCCGGCCATGTCCCGGACGGTGGTGAAGCCGCGCATCAGCATGTCGCGGGCCGAGGCCAGGGCCTGGTAGTACACGGTGCCGGTCGGTCCGAGTTGCAGCTCCGCCATGGTGCCGCCGATCGCGAACAGGTGGACGTGGGCGTCGGTGAGCCCCGGGATGAGCGTGCGGCCTCCGCCGTCGAGCACCCGCGCCCCGCGGGCGCTGAGTGGGGACGGGGTGCCCAGCACCACGTCCGCGATCCTGTCCCGCTCGACACGGACATGTCCCGGCACCGCCTCCGCGCCGATTCCGTCGAAGACGCGGACGTTGGTCACCAGCAATCCGGCACCGGAGTTGTCGACATCCATGCCGTCATCCTCGACCGGTCGAGGGGCCATCACCAGAGGGCACCCCGAATGGAGCAGTGCCGGTGACCTTCCGAAGCGGGGTGCGCTCGGGCGGTCGCCGGGTGAGGGTACGGGCAGAGG
>NZ_JBIVVI010001540.1:0-1797 GCF_044757675.1 Kitasatospora sp. NPDC091257 | reverse complement strand
GTGTTCGCGGTGACCCGCTCCACCCCGAGGTCGGCGAACCCCTTGCCGATCAGGGCCAGCGAACCCTCCGTGGCGTAACCCCTGCCCCAGGCCGACCGGTTCAGCCGGTAGCCGAGTTCGACCACGGCGGGATCGTGGTCGTCGAGCGGGCGGAGTTCGAACCAGCCCAGAAACGTACCGGTGGTCTTCTCCTGGGCCGCCCAGAAGCCCCGGGTACCCGAACACGGGTGGACGTGGAGGAGGCGGGGCAGGGTCCGCGTGCGGATCGCCTCGCGGTCCGCCGGCTTGCCGCCGTTGATGAAACGCATGACCTCGGGGTCGTTGTCCAGCGTGTAGAGGTCGTCGACGTCGGCCTCGGTGAACGGCCGCAGGAGGAGACGGTCGGTCTGCAGGAAGGGATGCATCCAGCGATCTTCATCGGGTACTGCCGAACCCGGCCATCGATTTTTCGGCGGCCCCTTGCGGAGGAGCAAGGGGCCGCCGGAACGGTTCGCTAGACACCGGTGGTCAGCAGGTGGTCGAACTCGCCAGCCTTCGCGCCCTGGAGGAGGGCCGCGAGCTTGCGGGCGGTAGTGCGGACGATGACGTCACCCTCGTCGGACTCGCGGAGTTCGATCACACCAGCGATGGCCCGCACCTCAACACATGCGTTGCTGGAACCTGAGTAACTGGATTTCTGCCACACAGGGCTATTCATGATTGCCCTCTATCTCCTTCTTGACGGTCCGGATGAAGTCGCGAGAGTCATCTTCCGACAGCGCCACTGCCGCCATCCGGTCGAGGATCTCGCGGTAGCTCGCCAGGTCGGAGGGTGCATCGAAGAGTGGACACCCGAAGCTGATGTCGATCTGCACGGTGTCCAGCTCGGAAACCGGGCCCTCGGTGTAGACGAAGTTCTCGCTGGGGCCGGGCAGCGACTCAATGGTGAACGGCACGACTCGAACAGAGATCTCCGGGCTCTCGGAGTCCGTGATGAGGGCTCCGAGCTGCTCGGCAAGCGCCTTCGGCCCGCTGAACTGCATGCGCAGCGCGGCTTCGTGGATGAACGCCGTGTAGGGAGTGCCTCCAGCCCTGATGACCTGCTGCCTCTGCAAGCGGAAGGCCAGCCGAAGGTCAACATCAGAGCGCGGGAGTGGAGGGACTGCACGATCGAAAACCGAAGCTGCGTAGGCAGGGGTCTGGAGCAGTCCGGGCATGAAAGTGATCGAGAAGGTGGAGATCCGCTGAGCATGGGCCTCGATCGCTGCCACATCGAGCAGATCTATGGTCAGGCTGCTGTACTTTTCCCACCAGCCGACCTCTCGTTCCCTGGTCATGCCTTCGAGCGCATCGATCAAGGGCTCGTTGAGGCACATGCAGGCTTCTGCGATCTCACGCAGGCGCTCCGGGCTGACAGCGGACTTCCCGTTCTCCATCTGGGTCACGAGGGCGGGCGTCACGCCGAGCAGCCTGGCGAGGTGGCTGCCGCCGAAGCCGGCCTGCTCTCGCATCCTCCGCAGCTCGGAGCCGAGGCGGCGCTGTCGAAGCGTCGGGGTTCGAAGGGCCATGGCGTCCTCTCTGCTGGTCCAGGAGCCAGTGTCCCACTGATGGGGGAACTTTCTCGCATTCGAATTAACTTTAAGAGCGGGTGCGCTAGGGTCGTTCCAGGTCGATCCGATGGATCGTCAGACACGCTTTGGTTCAGCGCAGTAGGCGCCTGCTGCCCTCCCGCCGAAGAGCAACCACCCCCTGGCCTGGCTCACGGCTTCCCCCTCCACACTCATGCCTCTCGGAGGTTCCTGTGTGCACCCTGAACAC
>NZ_JBIVVI010001539.1:0-1799 GCF_044757675.1 Kitasatospora sp. NPDC091257 | reverse complement strand
CCTTCCTCTGGGGCCTCGCGGGCTGCTGGGCCCTGACGCTGGCGACCGCCTTCGCGGTGCTCCGCGCCTGCGCCGACGGCCGGACGCCCTCGACGGCCCCCGACGCCCGCTGACGGTCTCCGGCGGGCCGTCAGCGGCCGTCTGCGGGCCGACCACCGGGGTGAGGCGACCGACGGCGCGGTTTCGCTGCGTGATCGGCGCATACTTTCCGTAAACACACGGAGGTGCTCATGCCCATGGTGGATGTCGCTGCGCTCGGCCGGCTGGTCGCGGAGTACGAGGCCCTGTCCCCGTCGAGCTCGCCGGAAGCCGGGCAGCGGCTGCGCGACGTCTGCTACACGATCGGCATCTACACCGGGGAGGCCGACGCGGTCCGCGCGGTCGCCAGGGCCCGCCTGCTGCTGGCACGCCAAGGCCCGGCCGACGTCGCCACGGCGGCGGCCGGGGCGCCGGCGAACGACCGGGCCCGCGCGGCGCTCCTGGCCGAACTCGGCGAACTCGCGGCCCACGAACGGGTCCGGTCCGGGCCCCTCCAGAGCCTGCACGACGTGGTGCAGCTGACCCGGGTCACGGTCCCGGACTGCGTGGGCGCCGCCGTCAGCACCTGGCACGACGACGGCTCGGTCGAGACCTTCGCGGCGACCCCCTCGTACCTGCTCGCCCTCGAACGGGCGCAGGGCGGCTCGGAAGCGGGCCCGCTGCCCCGGCTCCGCCGCCAGGGCGAAGGACAGGTCGTGGTCCGGCTGGACCCCGGCCGGTCGGACCGGTTCGCCGACCGGGCCCGGCGCTGCGGCGTACGGGCCGTGGCCGGCGCCCACCTGCGCACCCACCCGCACGGCTGCACCGTGTTCAGCGCCTACCTGCGCACCCCGGTCGAGCCCGGCACCCCGGCCCTCGGCCTGGTGGAGGTGCTCGCCCTCCAGGCGTCGGCCGCCCTCGACCGCTTCGCGCTGTCCAGGGCGGTCGCCGACCTGCTGGACCGGCGGCACGCCACCGGCCTCGCCATCGGCATCACCGCCGAACGGTTCGACGTGACCCCGCACACCGCGCTGAGCCTGCTCGTCGGCGCCGCCCAACGGCTGGGCACGGACCTCGACACCGTGACCCGGCACCTGGCCGAGGGCGACGGGCCGCGCTCCGCGCCCTGAGTCGGGCCGGTCGGGCCGGACCTCCGGCGGCTTGGACCGGTCCGGTCCGGGGCGGGGCCGGTGGCGGGATGCGGGACGGTTGCGCCGGTGCCGGACGGGCAGGTGCACAGACGGGCGGGAAGGCCCCGGCCGCAGCCTACGAGGAGGTCCTCATGAGCACGGTGAAGGAATCCGTGGACGTGGCCGTGCCCCTGCACACCGCCTACAACCAGTGGACGCAGTTCGAGGAGTTCCCGCACTTCATGGAGGGCGTCGACTCGGTGACCCGGCTGGACGACCGCCACATCCACTGGCGCACCAGCATCGACGGCGTCACCCGCGAATACGACACCGAGATCGTCGACCAGGAGCCCGAGGAACTGATCGCCTGGCGGGCCGTGGACGGCGAGACGGACCGGAAGGAGAAGGTGACCTTCCGGCGGCTCGACCCGGGCCACACCCGGGTCACCCTCGCCGTCGACCTCCGGCACGAGCGGCCGGGGGAGAAGGCCGGCGAGGCCAGGGCCGCGGTCGACCACCGGGTGAAGGGGGACCTGAGGCGGTTCAAGGAGTACGCCGAAGCACGCGGACGGGGGCCGAGCGGCCCGGCCTGAGCCGACCGCGGCTCGCTGCGCGTGACCGTCAGGACGGTGCCGCCGGCCCTGCGGAAGC
>NZ_JBIVVI010001538.1:0-1800 GCF_044757675.1 Kitasatospora sp. NPDC091257 | reverse complement strand
CCCTCGTCCAGGGCCAGCAGGGAGAGCACGCCGGCCGGCCCCTCGGCCACCGCCTCGGCGATCCGCTCGCCGAGGCCGTCGCCGGACGGGTCGTCGGCGGCGGGCGAGACGGTCACCACGCGGGCCCCGTGCTCGCCGAGCGCCCGCGCGCAGAACGCGGCGGTCCCGTCGTCCTCGCCGCCCGGGACGACCAGCAGCCAGGTGCCGGAGAGTTCGGCGCCCTCGGTGCGGGCGATGCGCCGCCAGCGCACCCGGTAGCGCCAGTTGTCGATGGTGGAGCCGTCCCGGCGGCGTGCCCGCCAGGAGGAGAGCACCGGCAGCGCGGGCGCGGCCGCGGCCAGCGCGGCGCGGGCGTCCGGGTCGTCCACGCCGAGCGCCTCGGCCAGCCCGGCCGGGTCGGCCTCGGAGACCGCCGCCCAGAACCGCTCCTCGGCCGGGTCGCGCAGGGCGTCGCCGGCCGCGGCGCCGTGCGCCGTCGGCAGGTCGAGCCAGTAGCGCTGCCGCTGGAACGCGTAGGTGGGCAGCTCGACGGCGGTGGCCGGGGCGCCGCCGAGGACCGTGGCCCAGTCCGGGCGGGCGCCGTGGACGTGCGCCTCGGCGAGCGAGCGCAGGAACCGGGCCGGGCCGCCCTCGTCGCGGCGCAGGGTGCCGACCACGGTCACCTCGCCGGTGCCGGGGAGTTCCTCGGCGGCCTCCTGCACGCCGGGGCCCAGCACCGGGTGCGGGCTGGACTCGACGAAGGTGCGGTAGCCGTCCTCCAGCAGGGAGCGGACGGCGTGGGCGAACCGGACCGGCTCGCGCATGTTGCGGTACCAGTAGGCGGTGCCCAGCTCGGTGGTGTCGAGCGCGCCGCCGGTCACGGTGGAGTAGAAGGCCGTCCGGGCGGGCCGCGGCTCGATGCCGGCCAGCGCCTCCAGCACGGCCTCGCGCAGCGGCTCGACCTGCGGCGAGTGGCCGGCGCCGTTGACCCGGACCTTGCGCACCCGCACGTCCTCGGCGGCCAGCGCCTCGACGAACCCGTCGACCGTCCCCGGGTCTCCGGCGACCACGATCGAGCGCGGGCCGTTGACGGCGGCGATGTGCAGCTCGCCCGGCCAGGCCTCGATCCGGGCGGCCACCTCGTCCTCGGGCAGCGAGACCGACGCCATGGCGCCCTGCCCGGCGAGCGCCAGGAGCAGTCGGCTGCGCAGCGCGACGATCCGCATCGCGTCGGACAGCGTGAGCGCGCCCGCGACGTGGGCCGCCGCGATCTCCCCCTGGGAGTGCCCCACCACGGCGGCGGGGGTGATGCCGTGCGAGCGCCAGAGCGCGGCCAGCGACACCATCATGGTGAACAGCACGGGCTGGACGACGTCCATCCGCTCGATCGGCGGGGCGTCCTCGGAGCCGCGCAGCACGTCCTCCACCGACCAGTCGGCGTACTGGGCCAGGGCGGCGTCACAGGCCCGGACGGAGTCGCGGAAGACCTCGGAGGCCTCCAGCAGACCGGCGGCCATGCCGGCCCACTGGGTGCCCTGGCCGGGGAAGACGAACACGGTGCGGCCCCCGGCGGCGGCGACGCCGCGCACCAGGCCCTCGGCCGTCCGGTCCTCGGCGAGCGCCGTCAGCAGCTCGGTGAAGGACTCCCGGTCGTCGGCGAGGAGCACCGCGCGGTGGTCGAAGGCGGAGCGGCCGGACGACAGCGCTCCGGCGACCTGATCATTCGTCAATTCCGGACGGGTGGAGAGGTGTTCACGCAGCCGTGCGGCCTGCGCGCGCAGCGCGGCCTCGCCGCGGGCGGACAGCAGCCAGGGGGTGGGG
>NZ_JBIVVI010001537.1:0-1801 GCF_044757675.1 Kitasatospora sp. NPDC091257 | reverse complement strand
GTCTCGGCGAGCGCGGCGACGGCCAGGCCGTTCCAGGCGGCGACCACCTTGTCGTCCCGGGCCGGGGCCTGGGCGCGGGAGATGCCGCCGTCCTCGGCGAACACCTCCACCTGACGGGTCGGCGGGGTGCCGTCCGCGGGGCGGCTCCAGGCCGGTGCGGCCCCCAGCACCGTCCCGGCGAGTACGGTGGCGAGCAGGGCGGTGGTGGTCCTGACGGTGGTGCGGTGCACGGGTGTCCTTCCGGAGGTGCGGTCTGTGGCCTGCCCCCTTCCCATGTCGATAACCTGACAATCATTTGTCAGTGCGGGCGGTCGGCCGAGCGATGGAGGTGCTCGCCTCCGTCCGCGTCGGTGAACTCGACCTCGAAGGACAGGCCGGTCTCCGCCAGCGCCGCGAGAAGGACGTCGATCCGGTCGGGGTCCACGAACCCGGTGAACGTCACGGGCTCCAGCGGCAGGAGCTCCAGCTCGGCGAACGCGTTCTCCACAGGGACGCGGGGGACGGGTCCGCGCGGAGGACGTCACCGCCGCTGGGGGCCGCCCGCCTTCGGGCTCGTGCACAGCGCGTCGTCGACCAGCCTGTTCTCCGCCTCCGCCACCCGCAGGACGTCCCCGTCGGTGGCGGCCTGGACGCCCGACAGCGAGACCGTGACGCTGCGCCGGCCGTCGGCGGTGACGCCGGTGGTGCTGATCCACCCGGCGTCACCGCCCTCGTGGCCCCAGTACTCCCCGCCGCAGGACAGCCGACGCGAGAAGATCCCCAGCCCGGCCCGGGCACCCGGCATGAACCGCTCGAACTTCTCGCCGACCTCGACGGTCCGGGTCATCTCCGCCAGCTGCGCCGGTGCCAGGAGCCGGCCGCCGAGCAGGGCGCCGAAGAACCGGTCGAGGTCGGCGGTGGTGGAGAGGAGCCCGGCCTCGCCGTTGGTGCCCGAGCCGATCTGCTCGGTGACGTCCACGAACGGCTCGCCGGCCGCGAACCTCTGGTAGGTCTCGGCGTGCGGCCGGGGCAGGGTGGGGGACGTACCCGGGTGGAAGGTGTGATCGAGGCCGAGCGGCCGGACGATCCGGTCCCTGACCTCCTCGTGCCAGGGATGCCCGGTGACCCGCTCGATGATCATCCCGAGCAGGACGTAACCGGTGTTGCTGTAGTTCCAGCCCGTGTCGGGATCGAAGTCGGGGCCGTGGGCCATCGCCCGGGCGACGATCTGTTCGGGTGTGTACGCGTCCAACCGGTGCTGCCGGAAGTCCTCCGCCGAGGTGTAGTCCGGGTAGTCGTCGTGGATGCCGCTGGTGTGCTGGAGCAGCTGGCGGACAGTGATCGCGCGACCGTCGTTGCCGTTTCCGGACACCACGCCGGGCAGCCACCGATCGACCGGGTCGTCCAGGGAGAGCCTGTTCTCTCCGGCGAGCTGCAGGGTCACGGTGGCCACGAACGTCTTGGTGATGCTGGCGATCCTGAAGTAGCCGTTCCGGGGGACCGGCTGGTGTCCGGTCAGATCGGCGACGCCGCCGGCGGCGGTCAGGTTCCGGCCGTCGGAGGTGACCACGCGGGCCTGCACTCCGGTGGCGCCGACCGCGGTGAGCGCGTCGGCGTCGCGCTGGAGCCGGATCCGGAGCCGGTCGTCGTGCTGCGGGGCGGCCGGCGCCGCGGGCGCGCCGGTGGAAAGGGTCACGGCCGCGACGGCGGCCAGCGTGACGTTCCGTCGGACGGATCGGTGGTGTCGTCGCGGGGCACGCATCGGTGAAGTCGTCATGGGCGTTGACGCTAGGTCCGGGAGGGGAGGCCGGACGATACCGCC
>NZ_JBIVVI010001536.1:0-1802 GCF_044757675.1 Kitasatospora sp. NPDC091257 | reverse complement strand
CCTGCGGCGGACCTGAGCCTGCCATCGTTTCCTGGCCGCCGGCCGCCCTTCTCCCCTGTTGAGCGAGGGGCGTGGCAACTCGCTACCGGTCACAGCTCCGATGCGGCTGGTGTGCAGCCAGTCGTGCCACCCGGGCGCCCCTTCGGCCGGGCGCGCACCCACTCACGCTCGCCGAACTGCAGGTTTCGCGGCTCGAACCCGGATCATGCGCCATCTTCAGGTGTCCGTTGAACCCCCTTGACTCGCTAGTGGAGCTGGCTAGGTTCCCCTTCGCCGCAACCTGACCGACCTGTGCCGGGACAGCGCTGCGCTACCCCTTCACACACAGAGCCTCGATGAGGCCACCACGAGATGAGGAACCATGAACGTCTCCAGTCGGCACGCCGAAACCTATCTGGACCGCGTCGACGGCGCCCTGACCCTCAGGGGCCTGCGTCCTGCTAAGTTCACCGTGGGCGACACCGACGACCTCCTCGACGGTAGCGTTACCGCGATTCCCGGCGCTGTCCTGGAATGGCCGGCCGGCCACTCCAAGCTCGACCCGGAGCGCTTTCCCCACGGCGCCGTCGCCACCTGGACCGCCGCAGCAGGATGGCAGGCCGCTGCCCTGCTGTCTGACGGCACCAGCGACACCCCCACCCTTCTTCCGCTGACCACCCTTGGCGAGCCGAGCCGGATCGTCGACGTCATCGCCCACGTCCTGCTCGGGCGTGCCGCGCCCGACAAAGCCGAGCAGACGACCACCGACACTCCGGAGGCCGACCCGATCCACAGCGACCGCGGCCCCGCGACCGACCCCGCGCTGGCAACCCTCCGGGCCGAGATCTGGGGGCACCTCCACAACGACCCCCAGGGCCGAACCGAGGACGGCTGCTACGCCTCCAGGCTCTCCTTCCCCGTGGCAGGTGACGGGCACTCCTGGAGCCAGGAAGGGGTCCAGATCACCTACGGCGACACCAACAACGTCACCGACCTCGACGGATACCACCACATCCTCGAGCACATGGCCGACCGGTGCCCGGCAATCGAAGGCCCGCTGGTCCTCACCCTGTGACCCGCCGCCGCTCCCTGACACCCGGCGCATCCGAGCCCCCACGGCTGCATCCGCACGCTGAGCACCCCCTTGCCAGAGCAGCGAAAACGCTCGGCCCACCGAGCAAGGGCGGCCTGACCCCCAGTTCCACCCAGCGATCCTACTGACCCCTGCCCAGGAACCAGCCCGCGCATGAACCATTGCACGAGAAAGAGATTGTCGTGAATGCAACAATAGTGTCGCCGTTCCCCGCCCTTTCCGACGTCGCCGACCTCTTCGACGACGACCCGCAGTTCGCACGCCACGTCCGCAGGGCCGAAATGCTCTCACACGCCCGAGGACTGCCACGCTGGCTCAAGGGCAACGCCGTCGACCTCGTGCTCGTCCTGCTGGCCGGGCAGGACCTGGGCCTGACCACCTGGGAAGCCATCAACAGCTTCTACCCAGACGACAGTGAAGAGAGCGGGCTGGCCCTCTACGCCTCTGCGCAGCGGGCCCTCCTGCACCGCGCCGGCTGGGGCTGGCGCATCGTCGAAGCTACCGACGAACGCTGCACCGTCGCCGTCACCGACCCGAACAGGCCCAGCCAGGGGGAGCTCTTCACCACCTACACCATGCATGACGCCCTGGTGGCAGAGCTGACCAGCGGCCCGAACGCCAACTTCTGGCGCCGCTACCCCAAGCAAATGCTCTACGCCCGCGTCACCTCCCTGACCGTCAACACCCATGCCGCGCACGTCGTACGAGGAGCCCCCCGCGGCTGGGGCAC
>NZ_JBIVVI010001535.1:0-1803 GCF_044757675.1 Kitasatospora sp. NPDC091257 | reverse complement strand
CCCGCGGGGGCCGTCGGCACGAGACCGACCACCCCCGCGGGCTCTCGCAGGCCCACTCGAAGGGAAAGTCCGCATGTCCCGCAAGTCCCAGTTCCGCTCCCGGCGGGCGGGTGTGCTGGCCGCCGTGGCGGCGGCCGCCGCCGGCACGCTGACCACCTTCGCCCCGGCCGGCGCCGTCTCCGGCGACGTGGCGGCCGACAACACCTCCGCCACCACCGCGCGGATCGTCATCGGCGACCACCTGCGCGGCTGCACCGGCGTGCTGATCGACCAGTACTGGCTGCTCAGCGCGGCGTCGTGCTTCGCCGACGACCCGGCGCAGCCGCAGACGCTCGCCGACGGCGCGCCGAAGTGGAACACCACCGCCACCGTCGGTGCGAAGTCGGTCCAGGTGGTCGAGCTGGTGAAGGCCGAGGGCCGTGACCTGGTGATGGCCCGCCTCGCCACGCCCGTCGACGGCGTCACGCCGTTGGACGTGGGCACCGCCGCGCCGACGGCCGGGCAGTCGCTGCGGGTGTCCGGCTTCGGGCGCACCAAGGCCGAGTGGGTCCCGGACAAGGCCCACACCGGGGCGTTCAGCCTCGACACGGTGAGCGCGACCGGCGTCGGCATCACGGGGACGGGCGGTGCGGCGGTCTGCAAGGGGGACACCGGCGCCCCGGTGGTCCGCGAGGTCAACGGCAAGGCCGAGCTGGTCGCCGTCGCCTCCCGCTCCTGGCAGGGCGGCTGCCTGGGCGTGCCCGCCGCCGAGACCCGCACCGGCGCGTTCGCCACCCGGGTGGACGACCTCGGCATGTGGATCACCAAGACCCGCCACTCGACCCCCTCCGGGACCGTGGTGAAGGCCTCGCCGTCCACGGTGGTCGACCCCGCCACCGGACACCGGCTGACCTTCGTGCAGGACGACAGGAACAACCTGTGGTCCGTCGACCCGCTGGCCGAGGGCTGGGTCAACCTGGGCACCTACGCCGCGACCCGCCCCACCGCGATCGCCGACCCGGCCACCAACCACGTGATGGTGTACGTCAACGGGCCGGACAACAGGCTCTGGTCCTACGACCGCACCACCAAGCACTGGACCAAGTTCGTCCCGACCCCGTCCGGCACGGTGCTGGCCCCCGACGCGGTGCCGCGCACCGTCGTCGACCCGGCCACCAACCACCTGGTCACCTTCGTCCGCGACACCGCCCACCACCTGTGGTCGGTGGACCCGCAGGGCGAGGGCTGGTACGACTACGGCCTGCTGGCCGCGAGCGACCCCGTCCCGATCGTCAACCCGAACGACGGCCACATCGTCGTCCACGTCAACGGGCCGGACAACCGGCTGAACTCCATCGACCGCCGCGGCGCCGGCCGGGTCGAGTTCGTCCCGCCGGCCCTCGCCCCCGACGCCGTCCCCTCGACCGTGGTCGACCCGGCCACCGGGCACTTCACCACGTTCGTCCGGGACGCCGCGAACCACCTGTGGTCCGTCGACCCGTGGGGCCCGGGCTGGCGCGACTGGGGCGTGATGGCCGCCACCGACCCGGTCGCGATCGCCGACAAGACCGGCAACCGGACCGTGGTGTACGTCAACGGTCCGAGCAACCGGCTGAACTCGCTGGACTTCTCCACCGGGACGTGGACCGAGTTCCTCCTCACCCCGTCCGGTACCGCGCTCGCCGCGGACGCCGTCCCGCAGACCGTCGTCGACCCGGCCACCGAGCACCTGGTCACCTACGTGCGGGACGTCAACAACACCCTGTGGTCCGTCGACCCGCAGGGCCCGGGCTGGGTCCGCTTCCACGGCGGCCCCTCCGCCCC
>NZ_JBIVVI010001534.1:0-1804 GCF_044757675.1 Kitasatospora sp. NPDC091257 | reverse complement strand
GGGGGCCGTTGGGCCGGCGGTGGGGGCGGGATCGTCGGTGAGGAGGACGGTCAGGCCGGCGGGCAGGCGGGTGCGGGCCCGGGTCTCCTGCTCGGTGACGACAACCGCGGCGCCGGTGGCGGCCAGCAGCTCGTGGAGGCGTTCGGCGGGCCAGGCAGGGTCCAACGGCACGTAGGCGTATCCGGCGAGCAGGGCACCCAGGGTGGCGGCGGCCTGCTCGCAGCCGGGCCGGCACAGCACGGCGACGAGTTCCCCGCCGGGATCGGCGGCGGTGATCCGGTCGGCGATCTGCCGGGCCGCAGCGGCGAGTTCGCCGTAGCTGGTGCGCTCGCCGTCGCAGACGATCGCGGTGCGCCGCGGGGTGCTGTGGGCCTGCTCGAAGAACGGCTCGTGCAGGAGCCGGTCGCCGCCCAGCGGCTCGGCGAGCTCGGGCGCCGGAGCGGCTGCGCCCAGGCGGGGGCGGTCGGGGGCGGCGGGGTCGTCGATCAGGGTGCGCAGCTGGGCTTCGTGGTCCTCCAGCATTGCCTGGACGAGGCCGTCGGGAAGTCGGCCGTCGACGGTGTCGAAGTTGATCACGAAGCCGGCGGCGGCCTGGTAGGTCTGGTAGTCGAGCAGGACCTGCGGGGTCTGGCCGATTCCGAAGCCGATGACGCCGGGGAACGGGGTGTCCGGCGCCGAGCCGGCCACCTCCAGGTCGAGGGTGCTGGTGAACACGACGGGCGCGGCGGCCTCGGTACGGCCTCGGGCCTGGCTCAGGTCCCGCAGAACGTCAACTCCGCTGTAGCGGGCGTGGTCGAGGTCGGCCCACAGCTGGCGCTGCAGCGCGCGCAGCCGGCCGGCGAACGTCGGCGCTACGCCCAGGTCGATGCCGGTCAGGACCGTGGAGGTGAAGTCGCCGACGATGCGGTTGATCTGCGGGTGGACGTCGGGCCGGTTGTAGATGGTGGTGTTGACCAAGAAGGCGCTGCTGTTGGTGAAGGTGCCCAGGGTCTCCGCGAAGACGGCCATCAGCAGCGCGGACAGCGTCGCGCCGTGGGCGGCGGCGACGTGGCGCAGCGCGGCGAGGTCGCCGGCGGGCAGGCGCAGCTGCAGCCGGGAGAACCGCGGGCCGCCGGCCGGGTCGGCGGATTCGGGCAGGAGCGGCAGCGCGGGCGGCGCGGGCAGCGCCGGGAGTTTCGCCCGCCAGTAGGCGCGGTCGCGCTCGTAGCGCGGGCCGGCGGCCAGGGCGGGCAGGTGGGCCACGTAGTCGGCGAACGTCACCTCGAGCGCGGGCAGTTCGGCGCCTGGGTCCTCGTAGAGGGCGCGGGCCTCGCGGTAGAGGATCTGCCAGCTCAGCGCGTCGCCGATGAGCAGGTCGAAGCTGAGGCACAGGCGGGTGGCGCCGCCGGGCAGCAGGGCCGCCTCGATGGTGAACAGCGGCCAGGTGCCGGTGTCGCGGCGCGGGTGGGCCAGGCGCTCGCGCATCCGGGCGAGCTCCGCCTCGACGTCGGCGTCGGCGCGCAGATCGGTGGTGTGGATCCGGTAGGGCGGGACGTCGGTCAGGATCTGCTGGCGGCCGTCGGGGGTGGTGACGGCGCGCAGCATCGGGTGACGGGCGATCAGGGCCTGCCACACGGCGGCCAGGCGTTCCAGGTCGACCTCGGGCAGGTCGGCCTCGGTGTAGAGGTGGGAGTCGACGCCGCCGAGGTCGAAGTCCGTGCTGCGCCCGGTCCAGTAGGCCTGCTGGATGCCGGTCAGTGCGAACGGCTCCCCGGTGTCGGCGGGCGGGGCGGGGGTGAGCTGTGGCAGCGGGTCGGGGGCGGGG
>NZ_JBIVVI010001533.1:0-1805 GCF_044757675.1 Kitasatospora sp. NPDC091257 | reverse complement strand
GGCAACGCCCCGCGACCAGGGCCCCGGACACCGTCCGGGGCCCTGGTCGCGCGCCTGGTCGCGCGCCCGGTCGGGCGCCCGACCGCCCTTGTCGCGTACCCGACCGTTCGTCTTTGCCAAAGCTTAACCACTCGATATTTGACACTCTGAAGTATCTCCCTGCATGGTTACTTCAGTTCATTCACTATGTACGGGAGGAAGCAACCGTGAGTGAGGCACCACAGCCCACCACCGCGGCCGAGAAGCAGAGCAGCGCCCGGGTCCTGCCGGCCCTCATCCTGGCGATGCTGTCGTTCAGCGTGGTGCAGACCGCGGTCGTCCCGATCCTGCCCTCGCTGGCCAAGGAACTGAGCGTCTCCGCCTCCAGCATCACCTGGCTGATGACCGCCAACCTGCTCTCCGCAGCCGTGCTGACTCCCCTCCTGGGCCGCTTCGGCGACCTCCGGGGCCGCAAGCCGATGCTGCTGATCTCGCTGGCCGGCCTGGTCGCCGGTTCGGCGCTGGCGGTCAGCACCCACTCCTTCACCTGGCTGGTCGTCGCCCGTGTCCTCCAGGGCGCCGGCGGTGGCGTCCTGCCACTGGCGATCAGCATCGTCCGGGACGAGCTGCCCAAGCGGAAGGTGACCGGCGGCGTCGCCGCCATCAGCGCCTCGATGGGCGTCGGCTCCGGCCTCGGCCTGGTCGCCACCGGCCTCCTGCTGGAGCACTGGGACTACAAGTCGATCTTCTGGATGGGCCTGGTCTTCGGCCTGATCGCGATCGCCCTGGTCGCCTTCCGCGTCCCGACCGACCCGGTCACCGACAAGGAGGGCGGCGCCGACCCGCTCGGCGCCCTCACCCTGGCCGGCTGGCTCTCCGCGCTGCTGGTCGCGGTCAGCCAGGGCAACCACTGGGGCTGGACCTCCAACAAGACGCTCGGCCTGTTCGCCGTCGCCGCCGTGGTCGCCCTGGTCTGGGGGATCATCGAGACCAAGGTCGCACACCCGCTCGTGGACATGAAGATGATGGCCCGTCCGGCCGTCGCCTTCACCAACGTGGCCGGCCTGCTCATCGGCTTCGGCATGTACGGCTCCTTCATGGTCATCAGCAACTTCGCCCAGACCCCGGAGAAGCTGACCCACTACGGCTTCACCGCCAGCGTGCTGCACGCCGGCCTCCTGCTGCTGCCGTCCGCGATCGGCTCGATGGTCGCCGCCCCGGTCGGCGCCCTGCTGATCGCCCGTCGCGGCCCGCGTCTGCCGCTGGTCCTCGGTGGCGTCCTCGGCGCCGTCGCGATGGCCTACCTGGCCGTGCGCCACGGGCACGAGGGCGACATCTACACCGCCTCGGCGATCTTCGGTCTCGGCGTCGGCCTCGCCTTCGCCGCGATGCCGGCCTACATCAACGGCGCCGTCCCGGTCGAGCAGAGCGGCATCGCCAACGGCATGAACTCCGTGCTGCGCACGGTCGGTGGCGCGATCGGCACCGCCGTCATGGCCGCCATCCTGACCGGCGACACCATGAAGCTGCCGCCGCAGATCCCGCTCTCGCTGCCCACCCTGGACGCCTACAAGCATGCGTTCTGGACCGCGGCCGTCATCTGCGCCGTCGCCGGCGTCGTCCCGTTCCTGATCCGCGGCGGCACCGCGGCCGCCACCGCGACGGTCGCCGGCGGCGCGGCCCGGCAGGACTCCAGCCCCGAGCTGGTCAAGACCGACGCCTGACAGGGCGTCCGGCCCCCGCGCTCAGGGACAGGGCGCGGGGCCCGGCCTCCGTACGTCGCGAGGGCATCACGAACGTACGGGGTCCGGCACGGTGATCGGCCC
>NZ_JBIVVI010001532.1:0-1809 GCF_044757675.1 Kitasatospora sp. NPDC091257 | reverse complement strand
GTCCCCGCTCGGGGGCTCGCCGGGGCCGCCTCACACCCCGGACCGGGCGGTGATCCGGCCGCTGTCGATCGCGGCGGTGAGCGCGGCGTGGTCGGCGCCGGTCAGGTCGGCGTAGGTGAGGGCGAAGTCGGCGATCGCGCGGTCGAAGACGTCGCCGGAACCGAGGTACGCCGCGATGGCGACGCGGTCCCCGGTGCGCGCGTGTCCGCGGGCGAGGGTGCGGCCGCACAGCTCGGCGTACCCGTCCAGCAGGCCCTTGGGCATGCCGTCGATGACGGCGGAGCCCTTCATGTCGCGCAGCTGGCGCCAGTAGAAGTCGCGGCCGGCCGGGCCGGTGGCCCAGCCGAGGAAGATGTCGCTGACGGCCTGGAGGCGGCGCTGTCCGGCGACCACCCGGCGGCCCTGGTGCCGGTGGACGCTGGGCGCGAGGTGCGGTTCCAGCACGGACCGTTCGGCCTCCTTCACCTGGAGGAAGAGCGGCTCGCCGGTGGCGCGCGCGCGGAACAGGCCGATGTGGCAGCGGGTGCCCACGCTGCCCACGCCGACCACCTTGCGGGCCGCGTCGATCAGTTCGAAGCGGTCGAGCAGCGCCGCCCGCTCCTCCGGCAGGGTGTCCCGGTAGTCCAGGAGGATCTGCCGCAGGTGGGGCAGGTCGGCGGGGTCCATCGGTTCCAGCAGCGGCGGGTCGGCGACGATCCGGGGCTCGCCGTCCGGGCCGGGCTCGGTGAGTTTGGCCAGGGCCTGCAGGCTGGTGCGCGCGCGTGCCTTGGCGATCGTGGTCCGGACGCGCTTGCGGTACTTCGACTGCTGGACCAGCGGCAGCAGTTCGGCGGTGTCCACCCGTTCGTACCAGACGTCGAGTTCACCGAGGCCGGCGAGCCGTCGCATGGCGAGCCGGTACGCCCGGGCGGACGACTGCGCCACGGCCCGGGCAGAGGCGTCGGATTCGCCGTTCTCGCGTGCGGCCACGGCGATGCTGGCGGCCAGGCGTTCGACGTCCCACTCGAAGGGGCCGGGCAGGGTCTCGTCGAAGTCGTTGAGGTCGAAGAGCAGGGCGCGCTCCGGCGAGGCGAAGAGCCCGAAGTTGCACAGGTGGGCGTCCCCGCAGAGCTGGACGGTGAGGCCGGTGTTCGGGGCGGTGGCGAGGTCCGCGGCCATGATGGCGGGCGCACCGCGCAGGAAGGCGAACCGGGAGGCCGCCATCCGGCCGTAGCGGATCGGCACGAGCTCCGGGACGCGGGTGGCGGCCTGGGCCTCCAGGACGTCGACGGGGTCCGCGCGGTCCGGCCCGGGGGTCCAGGTCCCGTGGGCCGAGCGCGGCACGTTCCGGCGGGCCCGCCGCCCCGCCGAGACCGAGTCGGGGGCCGACCGCTCCACCCGCTCACCGTCGTCGGCTCCCGGGGGCCGGCCGGGCGCCCCGGTCGGTGCCGACGTCATGCCGACACCTGCCGGTGCGTGGTCCGGGTGGCCTGTCTGATGGTCTCGACGACGTGCGCGACGGCATGGGCCATCGTGCCGGTCAGGAGGAACAGGAGGGTGATGAGGATCCAGCCGTCCTTCTCCTCGACGCCGAGGTCGGCCGGGTGCACGGGGCGGACCGGCGTGGGCGCGCGCTGCGGCGCGGGGCGCAGGAGTTCCCTGGCGATCGCGAGGATGCCGGACAGCGCGTGGCCGATTGCGCCGGCCATGAGCATCGAGGCGCCGACCACGATCCATCCGACACGTCCGACCTCGTCGGGTGAGGTCGTGGTGGTGGGACGTGACGCCTGGTGGTGGGTACCGAGCACGGGGCTCGCCTCCTTGCGGGGG
>NZ_JBIVVI010001531.1:0-1809 GCF_044757675.1 Kitasatospora sp. NPDC091257 | reverse complement strand
GTAGGCACTGTGGGGCCGGACTCCCGTCGGGGGTCCGGCCCTTCGGCGTTCGCCGTGGCGCGGCCCTCCGTTCGGTCCCCGGAACAGCACGACGGCCCCGGACTCCGACGAGTCCGGGGCCGTGGCACGGCGGGGCCGGTCAGATGTGCACGGCCGGGCCCGCGTCGGTGGCGCCGCGGCGGGTGAGCAGGCCGAGCACGGCGGCGCCGAAGGCCACCACGGCGGCCACCGCGAAGGCCAGCGACATGCCGCTGACGAAGGACTCGTGGACGGCGCCGGCCATCGCGTCCACCGCCTGCTGCGGGGTGCCGGCCGGGGCCGGCGGGGCGATGCCCAGCTGGGCGGCCTGCTTGAGGCCCTCGCCCGCCTCGCCCTCCACCGGCGGCAGACCGGCCTTGGCCCAGTTGCCCGGCAGGACGTCGCCGACCTTGGCGGCCATCAGCGCGCCCAGCACCGCGGTGCCGAGGCTGCCGCCGACCTGCATCGCGGCCTGCTGGAGACCGCCGGCCACGCCGGACAGCTCCAGCGGGGCGTTGCCGACGATCACCTCGGTGGCGCCGACCATGACCGGGCTGATGCCCAGGCCCATCAGGACGAACCAGAGCGACATCACGCCGTTGCCGGAGCCGGTGTCCAGGGTGGACATGCCGAACATCGCGGTGGTGGTGATCAGCATGCCGGCCACGATCGGGATGCGCGGGCCCAGCTTGCCGATCGCCAGGCCGGCCAGCGGCGAGCCGATGATCATCATGCCGGTCATCGGCAGCAGGTGGACGCCGGCCTCGACCGGCTTCATCCCGTGCACGTTCTGGAGGTAGAAGGTCACGAAGAAGATCGCACCGAAGAACGCGAAGGCCATCAGCGCCATCAGCAGGACGCCCGCCGACAGCGGCACCGAGCGGAACAGGCCGAGCGGGATCAGCGGCTCGCGGGCCTTGCCCTGCCAGAGCGCGAACAGCACCATCAGGACCACCGCGCCGATCAGGAACAGCAGTGTCCGCCCGTCGCCCCAGCCCCACTCGGGGGCCTTGATGATGCCGAAGACCAGCGCGAACATGCCCACCGAGAGCAGCGCGATGCCGGGCAGGTCGAAGGACTTGGCGGCGTTCTCGGCCCGGACGTCCTTGAGGATCCACACGCCCAGCGCCAGCGCGACCAGGCCGACCGGGATGTTGATGAAGAACACCGACTCCCAGTTGACGTGCTCGACCAGCAGGCCGCCGACGATCGGTCCGGCCGCGGTGGAGGCGCCGATCACGCCGCCCCAGATGCCGATCGCCATGTTGAGCTTCTCGGCCGGGAAGGCCCCGCGCAGCAGGCCCAGCGCGGCCGGCTGGAGCAGCGCGCCGAACAGGCCCTGGAGCACCCGGAAGGCGATCACGGTCTGGATGTTGCCGGCGAAGCCGATCGCGGCCGAGGTGACGGCGAAGCCCGCCGCGCCGACCAGGAAGGTGGACTTGTGGCCGAAGCGGTCACCGATCTTGCCGGCGGTGATCAGGAAGACCGCCAGGGCCAGCAGGTAGCCACTGGTGACCCACTGGATCTCGGAGGGCGCCGCGTGCAGCTTCTCCTGGATCACCGGGTTGGCGATGGCGACGATCGTGCCGTCCAGCGCGACCATCATGACGCCGACCGCGACGGTCAGCAGGGTCAGCCAGGGGTGTCCCTTGAGACCGCCCCCCGACGGTGGGTTCGGCGGCGCGTCCGCCTCGGAGTTCTTCACGACGGACTGACTCATCTGGGCCCTCCGGGGGCGTGGCTCGGTGCGGGACATGGGCGTGGCGCCCCCGCCCCCCCCCCCCGACGCCG
>NZ_JBIVVI010001530.1:0-1811 GCF_044757675.1 Kitasatospora sp. NPDC091257 | reverse complement strand
GCGTGGCGTTAGCGTCCGCGGCGATCTTCGCCGCGGCGTCGGCGGCGTCCGCCGCCACCCGCGCCTCGTGCGCCTTGGTCGCGTCACCGGCCGCGGCCGCGGCCGCCGTCCGCGCGTTGGCCGCGGCCCGCTGGGCCCCTGCCGCGGCGGCCGCCGCGTTCGACGCCGCGACGGCGGCGGCGCGCGCCGAGGCGTTGGCCGCGCGCGCGGCGGTCAGCGCCGTCTGCGCCGCCGCACCCGCGCGGTCGGCCGCGCTGGCGGCCCGGTTCGCCGCCTCCGTGGCCTTGGCCGTGTCATTACCGGCCTGCTGCGTCTCGATAGCCGCCCGCGCGGCATCCGCCTTGGCCAGCTCCGAGTTGTGGACCGCCTGGTCCTTGGCCTCGAGCGCCGCGGCCGTCTCCTGGGCCGCCTGCGCGCTCGCGTCCTTCGCCTGCTGCGCCAGCTGCGCGATGCTCGCGCGCTCCTGGTCACGGCTCTGCGCGATGTACTGACCGGTCGCCAGGAAGTCGCGCACGTCCTGGATCGACCCGTTCAGCGCGATCCGCGCCGCCGCCTGGACGTTGGGGCCACCGGAGCTCAGGATCTGGACCAGCTTGACCCGGTCGTCGCTGTCCTTCGCGGTGAACTGGGTCTCCGTCAGGAACTTCTGCAGGTCGTCACCGGTGTTGCTGCGCAGCGCGGCATCACCCGCCGCCTGGAGATTCCGCCCGGCGCCCATCGCGGGGTCGGTGATCCGGGTGATCCACAGCCGCCGGTCCGCGTCGAGGGCCGCTTGCCAACCGCCCTCCAGGAAGGCGCGCCGATCCGCGGCCGTCCCGTCGATGGCCTTGTCCGCGGCCTCGCGGACCTTCGGCCCGCCCACGCTGGAGATCTGCGTGGCAGCGAGCAGGTCGTCCGCACTCTGCGCCCCGGCGAGCTCGTTCTCGACGAACCGCTTCACGTCCTGGTCGGAGCCCGCGAGCGCGGCCTCCGCGAGTGCGTGGAGCCGGGGGCCGCCGTTGAGCCACGCCTGCACCGCACGCTCGCGGTCGCTCGGCTGGACCTGTCCGACGGCCGGCCCGGTGGCGGCGGCGCTCGGACCCGCGGCCCCCACCAGCCCCGCCGTGAGCGCGAGCGGCAACAGTCCCAGGGAGAGCCTGCCCAACAGCGGCGGCCTTCCCCTCCCTCGCCGTCGTGAGCGGGATATCGATTGGCGCACGGGAAACCTCCACTGTCGACGTCGGCCGTATCCCGGCCGCGGCGGAGCCACGATAAATGACGTCTCATCAGAGCGTCCACGAATTCTGGGAGTTGCCGGGCAAAGCGAGCGCAATGAAACACCCGACGGCGAGCATAGCCAAGCAAATACAACCGCATCGCCAACAAGCACCCAATGACCTTGAAAGCATGACATCTTGCCTGGCCAGTCGCCGAAAGCGGTTGTCCGGGCACCAGCCCGTCTGGTTCGATGGGCCGGATTCCGCCTGCGGCTCCGACATCTGTGACGCAGTCAATTCATGTCATTCGCACCGACAATGACGTTGCGCCACGCCCGGCTGGTTCTCCCACCATTCAGGCCGGTCACCCGATTCCGAAGATCTGCCCATCAGGGCAACGCGAGATGAACGAAAAGGATTAGGCATGTCAAAGCGCATGTCCCGCTGGCTCGTTGGCGGCGCCGTCGCCGCGGCCGCCACGCTCGGCGTCACGGCGATCGCCTCCGCCGACGGCACCCCGGCGGACAACTCGGCCGCGCCGGTGGCCGTCGAGGACTTCGTCCACCCCGGCCCGGCCCCGTACCCCAACGTGAAGCTGCTGCGCGGCGACGGCCA
>NZ_JBIVVI010001529.1:0-1813 GCF_044757675.1 Kitasatospora sp. NPDC091257 | reverse complement strand
GGGTGAGGTCGGTCAGGCCGGTCTCCTCCAGGCCTTCGCGCAGGGCGATGTCCAGCGGCCGGGTCTCCCCCGGGTCGCCGTGGCCGCCGACGTGCAGCCAGGCCTGCTGGCGGACGTGCCAGCGCAGCAGGACGCGGCGGGTCGGCGGGTGGACGATCAGGGCGGAGGCGGTGAAGTGCAGCGGGAAGGTGCTTCTGTTCCAGGCGTCGGCGACGCCGAGGAGGCGGCGGGCCCGCTCGTGGTCGGCGGTCTCCACCGGGCCCTGCGGGCGGTGGTCGTCCAGCAGTCGGGCCAGGTCGGGGCTCTGTGACGGGCTGCCCGTGGTCACCATGGGTCTGCGCTCCTCGTTCCGTTCCGGGAGACCGTGCGGGCCGCGCGGACCGCGTCAACCGGCGTGCGGGAGCGGGAGGTCGGGGCGGGCGTTCGGCCCCGGGGCTTCGGGTTCCGGCGAACCCGCGCAGCCTAGCCCGGGGGCGCTCGGGCGGCCCACCGGTTTTCCCCGCCGCCCGCGCGGGGCCACCGCTGCCCGCACGGGCCGCACGCACGCGCCCACCGCCGCCCGCGCGGGCCCGTACCCGGCCGGGCCGCACCCGGCCCGCGGACGTCCGCGGCAGACGTTCCCCCGGAGGACACCTCCCGTACCGCCGGCGGCATACCGGCTGGTCCGGGCGTTTCCCCGGAGGCCGTAGCCTGTGGTGATCGTTTCGGGACAGGTGGAGGGATGTCGTCATGGTGGCTGCTCCGGCGCTCGCCGAGCTGCGCGAGGTGTGCCAGCCGCAGGCCAAGCTTCAGAGCCGCAACGGCGAGCACTGGGCGGGCCGGCTGTACATGCGGGCCGTCTCGCTGCGGACCACCCGGCAGCTGGTGCGCACCTCGGTGTCGCCGAACACCCTCACCTGGGTGATGGTGGTGTGCGGGGTCGGTGGCGGCGCGGCCCTGCTGATCCCGGGCGTGACCGGCGCGGCGCTGGCCGTCGTGCTGTTCCAGCTGTTCCTGCTGTTCGACTGCGTGGACGGCGAAGTGGCGCGCTGGAAGCGCCAGTTCAGCATGGCCGGGGTGTACGTGGACCGGCTCGGCGCCTACCTGGCGGACGCCGCGCTGATGATCGGCGCGGGCGTACGGGCGGCGCGCGGCGGCTCGGAGCTGTGGGTGTCGGCGGGGCTGGCGGCCGCGCTGGGCGTGGTGCTGCTCAAGGCCTCGACGGACCTGGTGGACGTGGCCCGGGCCCGCAGCGGGCAGCTTCCGGCCACCGAGGAGTCGACGCAGCCGCGCTCCCAGGGCATCGCGACGGCCCGCAAGGTCGCCTCGCTGTTCAAGATCCACCGGGTGACGAACGGCATCGAGGCCTCGCTGGTGCTGCTGGCGGCGGCCGTGGTGGACGCCGGGCTCGGCAACCTGGACGCCACCCGGTGGACGCTCGCGGGCATCACGGTGATCACCTGGGGCATGGTGGTCGCGCACCTGGCGTCGATCCTGTCCTCCTCGCGGCTGCGCTGAGCGGCCGGGGCGCACCCGCGGCGGGCTGACGCGCCCCTCCCCCGCCGGGGGAGGGACCGGCGCCGAGCCCGTCGCCGGGCGGACGCGGCGGGCCGCCACCACCGCCGCCGCGACGCCGCCGCGCGAGGTCGTGCCGGACTTCTCGGCGACCGGTCGGCCCGGACGGATCCCAGGAACCACCCCCCTCTTCGGAACCAGTCGGACTACATATGCAGTCCATCGACATATACAGTCGTCCGACAGTCCGACAGAAGGGGGCACTCCCATGCCACCCCGCACGACGACCCGGCCGCACCCTCCCCGGCCCGCCCAGGAC
>NZ_JBIVVI010001528.1:0-1813 GCF_044757675.1 Kitasatospora sp. NPDC091257 | reverse complement strand
GTGCGCGAGCTGCGGCTTCCTGGTCCCGATCGGCGGCTCGCTCGGACAGGCCTTCGGCGTGTGCGGCAACGAGTTCGGCCCGGCCGACGGCCAGATCGTCTCCTTCGCGTACGGCTGCGGCGGGCACTCCGAGGCGGCCGTCATCCCGGCCCCGCCGGCGCCGTCCGAGCTGATCCTGGACGAGCTGGTGGTCGAGCCGCTCCCGCTGCACCCCGACCGGACCTCCGGCTCGGTCGAACCCGACGCCCCGGCCGAGGAGCTCGGCCACTCCTGAGCCGGGCACGCGCCCAGGCTCCAGCGGCCCGCCCGGTCAACGACCGGCGCGGGCCGCGCTGCTTTCCGGCCGGCGGACGGCGGGTGCCGGGCGGGCGGCGGAAAGGCCGTCAGGTCCGCCGCCGGCGCCGTCCCCGGCCCGCCGGCGGCGGGGCCCGTGGTCGGGAGCAGTCAGTGGGGCAGGGAAGAATGCCCTACGACGAACAGGGCAGCGGAAGGCGGCAGGTCCAGTGGAACCTCGGATCATCGGCAGCGGCACGGACGAGCACCTCGCGGACCCCTTCGGCAGCGCCGCGCTGCGCCGACGGGTGCTGGCCGCCTGGGCCGCCTCGCCGGCCCGGTTCCGGGAGGACGCCAACGCGGAGGAGGAGCTGGCGCTCGGCGGCTACCGGGACCGCCTGGTGGTCGAGTTGGCGCAGAACGCGGCCGACGCGGCGGTCCGGGCCGGGCACGGCCCCGGCCGGCTGCGGCTGACCCTCGCCGACGGCGTGCTCGCCGCCGCCAACACCGGCGCCCCGCTGGACGAGGCCGCCGTCGAGTCGCTGTCCACCCTGCGCGCCTCCTCCAAGCGCGGTGAGACGCCCGCCGTCGGCCGGTTCGGGGTCGGCTTCGCCGCTGTCCTCGCGGTCACCGACGAGCCCGCCGTGCTGAGCGCGACCGGCGGGGTGCGCTGGTCGCTCGGCGAGGCGCGGGCGCTGGCCGCGGCCCAGCCCGAGCTGGCCGACGAACTGCGCCGCCGGGACGGCCACGTGCCGCTGCTGCGGCTGCCGTTCGCGGCCGAGGGCCCGGCCCCGGCGGGCTACGACACGGTGGTGGTGCTGCCGCTGCGGGACGCCGCCGCCGAGGACCTGACCCGCCGCCTGCTGGCCGGGATCGACGACGCGCTGCTGCTCACCCTGCCCGGCCTGCGCGAGGTCGTGGTGGAGACCCCGGACGGCACCCGGACGCTCACCCGGGACGCCGCGGAGACCCGCCCGGACGGGGTCACCGAGGTCACCGTCACCGACGACGCGGGCGGCCGGCTGCGGCAGACGGTCTGGCAGACCGTCGGGGCCTCCGGCACGCTCTCGGCCGAGCTGCTGGGCGACCGGCCCACCGAGGAGCGCGCCCGCCCGTACTGGACGGTGACCTGGGCCGTCCCGGTCGGCCCGGACGGCGTCCCGCAGCGGCCCAAGATCGCCTCCGTGCTGCACGCGCCCACCCCCAGCGACGAGCCGGTCGGTCTGCCCGCGCTGCTGATCGCCTCGTACCCGCTGGACTCCACCCGCCGGCACGTCGCCCCCGGCCCGCTGGCCGACTTCCTCACCGAGCGCGCCGCCGACAGCTACGCGGAGCTGCTGCGCGCCCGCGGCGCCGACCTCGGCTCGCTCGGCCTCGTCCCGGCCCCGCTCGGCCAGGGGGCGCTGGACAACGCGCTGCGCGCCGAGGTGCTCTCCCGGCTGCCCGGGACGCCGTTCCTGCCGCACCCGGCGCCGGTCGAGGAGGGCACGCCCGCGCTGCGGCCGCGGGACGCGACGCTGCTGGAGGGCGCGGACGGCTC
>NZ_JBIVVI010001527.1:0-1813 GCF_044757675.1 Kitasatospora sp. NPDC091257 | reverse complement strand
TGGCCGTCGCCGCGCAGCAGCTTCACGTTGGGGTACGGGGCCGGGCCGGGGTGGACGAAGTCCTCGACGGCCACCGGCGCGGCCGAGTTGTCCGCGGGGGTGCCGTCGGCGGAGGCGATCGCCGTGACGCCGAGCGTGGCGGCCGCGGCGACGGCGCCGCCAACGAGCCAGCGGGACATGCGCTTTGCCATGAGTATTCCTCTTCGTTCGTTTGATGTTGACCTGGTCGACAGATCGCCGGAATGGGACGAAGACCCCGGATGGCAGGCGAACCGACATGATGCGATGAAGCGTCATGAATGGCGGGGGCAAGGGTTGAAGGCCACGTGACCACCCCTGTGACCATCGGCGGAAACCGCCCCATCGAACCAGATCAACTGAGCCCGCGCCAAGACCCTTTTTGCAGCTCAGGCAGGCAAGTTGTCACGATTTGGAATGCATTTGATCACATGCTGACGGTGCGACACCTTTGCCGAATTATGAGCCCACTGAGGCACTTTGACTCCTTGACCTCTCTTCAACTCTTTGACTTCGTGAGCGTTCTGTTGGAGTGTCATTTATCGTGGGGATCTGCTGCGGCCGGGATTCGGCCGATGTCGACAGTGGAGGTTTCCCGTGCGCCAATCGATATCCCGCTCACGACGGCGAGGAAGGGGAGGGCCGCCGCTGCTGGGCAGGCTCTCCCTGAGCCTGCTGCCACTGGCCCTCACGGCCGGACTGGTGGGGGCGGGCGTTACGAGCGCCGCTGCCGCCGACCCGGCCACCGGGCAGGTTCGGCCGAGCGACCGCGAGCGTGCCGTGCAGGCGTGGCTCAACGGCGGCCCCCGGCTCCACGCACTCGCGGAGACCGCGCTCGCGGGCTCCGACCAGGACGTGAAGCGCTTCCTGGACACCGAGTTCGCCGGGGCGCAGAGCGCGGACGACCTGCTCACCGCCACCCAGATCTCCAGCGTGGGCGGGCCGAAGGTCCGCGAGGCCGCCGACAAGGCCATCGACGGGACGGCCGCGGATCGACGCACCTTCCTGGAGAGCGGCTGGCAGGCGGCCCTCGACACGGACCGGCGACTGTGGATCACCCGGATCACCGACCCCGCGATGGGCGCCGGCCGCAGCCTGCAGGCGGCGGGTGATGCCGCGCTGCGCAGCAACACCGGTGACGACCTGCAGCGATTCCTGACCGAGGGTCAGTTCACGGCGAAGGACGCCGACGACCGGGTCAAGCTGGTCCAGATCCTGAGCTCCGGTGGCCCCAACGTCCAGGCGGCGGCGCGGATCGCGCTGAACGGGTCGATCCAGGACGTGCGCGACTTCCTGGCGACCGGCCGGTACATCGCGCAGAGCCGTGACCAGGAGCGCGCGAGCATCGCGCAGCTGGCGCAGCAGGCGAAGGACGCGAGCGCGCAGGCGGCCCAGGAGACGGCCGCTGCCATCGAGGCCAAGGACACGGCGGTCCACGAGGCGCAGAAGGCCATGGAGGCCGCCGCCCTGGCCGCGTCCGAGACCCAGAAGGCCGGCAACGACGCCGCCAAGGCCACCGCCGCCGCGAACGACGCCGCCAGTGCGGCCGATCGCGCGGGTGCGGCGGCGCAGACGGCGCTGACCGCCGCCCGCGCGGCCAACGCGGGTGCGCGGGCCGCCGCCTACGCGGCGTCGAACGCGGCGGCCGCCGCGGCCGGGGCCCAGCGGGCGGCCGCCAACGCGCGGACGGCGGCCGCCAACGCGGCCGGTGACGCGACCAAGGCGCACGAGGCGCGGGTGGCGGCGGACGCCGCCGACGCCGCGGCGAAGATCGCCGCGGACGCTAACGCCACGC
>NZ_JBIVVI010001526.1:0-1819 GCF_044757675.1 Kitasatospora sp. NPDC091257 | reverse complement strand
CGCCGGCACCGCCCTCGCCCTACTCGCCCCCGCCACCGGCACCACCCCCACAACCAGCTGGGACGCCTGCCTCCTGACCTCCTGACCAAGGACTCCTTCGATGACCACCGGCTGGATCCAGCACGACCTCACCTTCGCCGACCCCACCACCGTCGACCAGATCGCCGCCCACCACCTGACCCCCGCCCTCGACCACGCCCAGAACTCCGGCACGCTGGAGGGCTGGTGGTACATGCACAAGAACGGGCTGCGGCTGCGCTACCGTGCCACCGACTCCGTCCCCGTCATCACCGCGCTCCTGGACACGCTCGCCGAGGCGGGACTCGTCGAGGGCTGGGCCACCGTGGTCTACGAGCCGGAGATTGAGGCGTTCGGCGGCCCCGAGGCCATGGAGATCGCCCACCGGCTCTTCCACACCGACAGCCGGCACCTGATGACCCGCGCCGCCAAGCCCGAGCCTCCTGCACTCGGCCGCACCGAGACCTTTGTCGCCCTCGTCTCCGCCATGCTCCGCTCCGCCGGCCTCGACTGGTACGAACAGGGCGATGTCTGGGCCAAGTTCGCCGCCGAACGCCCCGCGCCACCCGCCCTCGCACCCGAACGGGCCGCCGCCCTGACCACCGCAATGCGCCGCCTGATGACCCTGGACACCCGCCGGCTCACCCGCCCCGGTGGACCGCTCGCCGGACACGCCAGCTGGGTCGACGCCTTCGAGACCGCCGGACAGGACCTCGTCCGCCTGGCACGCGACGGCCGCCTCACCCGCGGACTGCGCGCCGTCCTCGCCCACCTGATGATCTTCCACGCCAACCGCTCCGGCGTACTCATCGAGCACCAAGCCGCCACCGCCGCACGCGCGTTGGACACCGTCTTCCACTCCGGCGAGGGCCCCACGCCCTCGCAATCCACCATCCGCACAACCACTAGGGTCGCCCACGTGACTACTCTCAGCGACAGCGCCGCCACCCCGACCTCCGAGCAGCTGCGCGACAGCCTCACCGACCGTCTCCTTGGCCACGGAGCCATTCGCACCAGCACGGTCGAGGCCGCCTTCCGCACCGTCGCCCGCGAGCACTTCCTGCCCGGATTCCCCCTGGAGGCCGCCTACGCCGACAACCCCACCTACACCAAGACCGACGGCTCCGGTACCCAGATCAGCGCCGCCTCCCAGCCCGCGATCGTCGCCCTGATGCTGGAGCAGCTCGACGCCCGGCCCGGCCAGCGCGTCTTCGAGGCCGGAGCCGGGACCGGAGTCAACGCCGCCTACCTCGCCACCATCGTCGGCCCCGACGGGCACGTGGTCGCCGTCGACGTGGACGACGACCTCGTCGACGGCGCCCGCAAGCACCTCACGGACGCCGGGCTCACCAACGTCGACGTGGTCCTCGGCGACGGCGCCCTCGGCCACCGCGACGCCGCCCCGTTCGACCGCGTGATCGCCACGGTGAGCACCAGCGAGATGCCCACCGCCTGGCTCCAGCAGGTCAAGCCCAGCGGGCGGATCGTCCTGCCCCTGCGGCTGCGCGGCACCGCCTCGCGCACCATCGCCTTCGAACGCGGCGAGAACGGCTGGGTGTCGGTCGACGACCAGCTCGCCGTCTTCATGCCGCTGCGCGGCAGCATGGACGACGCCCGCCGCACCATCGCCCTCACCCACCAAGGCGACGTCACCCTCCAAGTCCACAAGGACCAGCACAACGCCGTCGACGCCGAACTGCTGCGCGGGGTCCTCGACACCGAACGCCACGACGTCTGGACCGACGTCACCATCCCGGCCGGCACCACCTACGAGTACCAGGACCTGTGGCTGGCCCTCACC
>NZ_JBIVVI010001525.1:0-1821 GCF_044757675.1 Kitasatospora sp. NPDC091257 | reverse complement strand
GCCGGCGGATCACCCGGTGGGGATCCCGCGCTCCGCGTGGCCGACCGGGGTCGGCGGAAGTGGAGTCTGGGACCGGGCGTGGCCGATCGTGCTTGAATCCCGGGCGAAGCACAAGAGGTTCCTTACTGACGGGTAATGCAACATCAGGTGATGTTGATCATGAAATCGACCCGAGCCGCACCCTGTGTGACGCCTTGAAGGAATCGTGATGGCGAAATCCGCCGGAAACACCAGCGAAACACCCGCGGGTGGTCACACATGGTGACCACCCGCGGGTGAAATCAAGATTTGGTAAACCTCTGTTCGGTTGACCGGATTGTCGCCAAATCCCCCGCGACACCGCAGGTCATCCGCCGTGCCAGACGGCGGGCCCGATCCGGACTCAGAACAGCACGCGCGCCAGCGCCGTACGGGCCGCGACGACCCGCGGGTCCTCCGCGCCGATCACCTCGAACAGCTCCAGCAGGCGCAGCCGGGCGGCGTCCCGGTCCTCACCGGCCGTCCGCCCGACGGTGGTCACCAGACGCCCGAAGGCATCCTCGACGTGACCGCCGACCAGGTCCAGGTCGGCCGCCTTGAGCTGGGCCTCGACGTCCTTCGGGTCGGCGGCGGCCGCCGCCCGGACGGCCTGGAGGTCCAGGCCCTCGATCCGCTTCAGCAGCTCGGCCTGGGCCAGGCCCAGCTTGGCCTCGGTGTTGCCCGGCTGCTCGATCAGCACGTTCTGGTACGCACGGATGGCGCCGCCCAGGTCACCGGCGTCCAGCGCGTCGTGCGCGGCGGACAGCGCCGGGTCCTCGGGACGCTGCGGCGCGGCGGCCTCGGCCTCGCCCGGGCCGGCCGCGCCGCCGGCCACGCCGAAGCGCTGCTCGGCGACCAGGATCAGCTGGTCCAGGATCTTGCGGATGTTGGCGGCGCTCTCCGCGCCCTGGAACAGCGGCACCAGCTGGCCGGCCACCACGGCCATCACGGCCGGGATGCCCTGGATGCCGAACTGCTGGGAGAGCAGCTGGTTGGCGTCCACGTCGATCTTGGCGAGCACGAAGCGGCCGGCGTACTCCTCGGCCAGGTCCTCCAGGATCGGGCTCAGCTGCTTGCAGGGCCCGCACCACTCGGCCCAGAAGTCGATGACGACCGGCACCTCGGTGGAGCGCTGGACGACCTCGGCCTCGAAGGTGTCCTCGGTGACGTCGATGACGAGCCGGTGGGCGGACTGGGCGGGGACGGCTCCGGCCGAATCGGCGGCGGCCGCCTGCCGGGCCCGCTCGGCCCGGGCCTGCTCGGCCTTCTGGGCGGCTTCGCCGGCCGCCTTCACTGCGGCGAGGTCGACCGCGCCGCGCAGGGCGGAGCTGTTGAGACGCGAATTCCGTGGCTGCATGGCACCATCCTCCCCCGTCCGCGCTGCTCGCGGGCACCATCCTCCGGAAAGTCGCCCCGCGCGGACCGCGCGGCACGGAATTCCGGGCGCGGTGCCGCTCCCCCGGTAGCCTGGACCGTTCGGCGCGGATCCCCACCCGCGCCCGCGCCGCCCCCGTCCCACGGGACGCGGCGCCTGGTTGTCACTGCTTTCGCTACGAGTCGTAGCGTAACTGGAGCCGGTGCCCCGCCCGCAAGCCCCACCGGCGGTTCGGGGACGTGACCTGCCCCACTTTCCCGGGCCGCCCCGCTGCCCGAACGGGCGAACAGTCGCTACCGTTACCAACCCCACCCAAGTTACTTACCAGTAAAGCGCGAGGAGGCCCGGTGCCGGCCGCCCAGCCCCCAGCGAACCCGGACAGCGTGGAACGCGCCGGTGCCGCGCACGTACAGCAGCCGGGCCAGGAC
>NZ_JBIVVI010001524.1:0-1821 GCF_044757675.1 Kitasatospora sp. NPDC091257 | reverse complement strand
GGAGGGCCTCCGACTCATACCCCGGTGCTCCCACACCGGGGTCTCAGTCGCTTACTTGCTGGCGAGTGCCTTGTCGGCGGCCGGCTTGGCGGCCTCGACGGGCTTGGTGGGCGGAGTGACCTCCTGGATCGGAAGCTGCGGCCGCTCCATCTGGGCGAGGCCGACCATCTCGCGCTTGAGGAACATCGCGAGCGTCCAGTCGGTGAAGACGCGGACCTTGCGGTTGAAGGTCGGCACCATCGCGCCGTGGTACAGGCGGTGGAACCACCAGGCCGGACGGCCCTTCAGCTTGTACTTGCCGAAGAGGATCGCCACGCCCTTGTGCAGGCCGAGGCCGGCGACCGCACCGAGGTTCTTGTGCTTGTACTCCTTCTGCGGGAAGCCGCGCATGCCGGAGATCACGTTGTCGCCGAGGACGACGGCCTGACGGCAGGCGTGCTGCGCGTTCGGCGGGCACCAGGCGCCCTCGCCGGCGGCGAGGTCCGGCACCTGGGCGTTGTCGCCGGCGGCCCAGACGTAGTCGAAGCCCTGGACCTGGAGGGTCGGCGCGGTGTCGACGTGGCCGCGCGGGCCCAGCGGCAGGCCGAACTCGGACAGCACCGGGTTCGGCTTCACGCCGGCCGTCCACACGATGGTGGAGGCGTCCATCTCCATGCCGTTCTTCAGCATGACGTGGCCGTCGACGCAGGAGTCCATGGAGGTCTCGATGTAGACCTCGATGTTGCGCTCCTCGAGCTTCTCCTTGGTCCACAGACCGAGGTCCGGGCCCATCTCGGGGAGGATGCGGTTGGCCGCCTCGACCACCACGAAGCGCATGTCCTCGCGGCTGACGGTCTTGTACAGCTTGGCCGCGTCGCGGGCCATGTCCTCGACCTCGGCGACGGTCTCGATGCCGGCGAAGCCGCCACCGATCACCACGAAGGTCAGCGCCTTGCGGCGGATCTCCTCGTCCGTGGTGGACTCGGCCTTGTCGAGCTGGGCCATGACGTGGTTGCGGAGGCCGATGGCCTCCTCGACCGTCTTCATGCCGATGCCGTTCTCCGCCAGACCCGGGATCGGGAAGGTGCGGGAGACCGAGCCGGTCGCGACGACCAGGTACTCGAAGGGCAGCTCGTAGCTGTCGCCGGCCGCGGGCTGGATGGTGGCGACCTTGCGGGCGTGGTCGATGCCGGTGACGGACCCGGTCAGCACCTCCGCCTGCTTGAGGGCGCTGCGCAGCGGCGCGACGAGGTTGCGGGGCGCGACGTTGCCGCCGGCCGCCTCGGGGAGGAAGGGCAGGTACGTCATGTACGACCGCGGGTCCACGACCGTGACGGTCGCTTCGCCGTAACGCATCTTCTTGAGGATGCGCATCGCGGCATACAGGCCGACGTAACCACCGCCGACAATGAGGATGCGAGGACGCTCCGTGGTGCTCATATCCGAAAGTATCCAGCACCGTCCGGAGCAGCCTTCGTGAGCCCGGTCACAAGATGAAGGACCCCCCGTGCTACACTGCGCGGCCGCAAAACCGGGCCCGGCACGGCGACCCCCACCCCTGGACGGCCCCGCGCGAGCGCGCGCCGGAGCACGACCGGCCTGAGCAGCAACGATCCGCACAGCGCCCGGGTTCCCGCGCATGATTTCGAATTTCAAACCTCAAGCGAGCCCTGACCTGCGATCCCATGGGCTACCCGGCCAGCAGGCCTTCGGTCCCACATTTCGGACGTAGCGGGCGGGTGGGTGCGGCGAATGGCCGGATCGCCATGTGAAGAAATTCACGAACTTTTCCACCCGCGCTCGGGCGCGCCCCGGCCCCGGCCCCCCGAAAGGGGTGCCGGG
>NZ_JBIVVI010001523.1:0-1823 GCF_044757675.1 Kitasatospora sp. NPDC091257 | reverse complement strand
CCGCCCGGGGCCCGGTGCCGGCGCCCGCTAGGGCGCGGCGGCGGAGACGGACACGGGGGTGTCGTCCGTCTCGGGGGCGCGGGGCCGTTCGACGCGGAGTTCCGCGATGGCGGCCTCGAAGTCCTCAAGTCCGTCGTACGCCTGGTACACGGAGGCGAAGCGCAGGTAGGCGACCACGTCGAGCTCCTTGAGCGGGCCGAGTATGGCCAGCCCCACGTCGTGGGTGGTCAGCTCGGCGCTGCCGCTGGCGCGCACGCACTCCTCGACCCGCTGCCCGAGCTGGGCCAGCGCGTCCTCGGTGACCGGGCGGCCCTGGCAGGCCTTGCGGACGCCGGTGATGACCTTCTGCCGGGAGAACGGCTCGGTGACGCCGCTGCGCTTGATGACCATCAGCGCGGCCGTCTCCACCGTGGTGAAGCGGCGGCCGCAGTCCGGGCACTGCCGACGGCGGCGGATGCAGCTGCCGTCCTCGGTGGTCCGGCTGTCGACAACACGGCTGTCGGAGTGCCGGCAGAAGGGGCAGTGCACCTCGGGATCCCTCCCTGGCAGAACGTTCGGACCTCTTGAGTCTATGCGATGTGCCCCCGGCCTGGGCAAGCCGATCATGCGGGGTGACCACTAGTACTGGGCACGGATGATGACTGTAGCCACTACATCTAGGAGTCCGGGGGAGGTGAGCACCATGGCGTGTCGATGCCGCGACGGCGCCGATTAGACTGCCGGAGTCGAGTTCTGCTCGAACATTTACTCGATGTACAACAAAGCCTTGATCGAGTCAGTCAACTCCCGAATAATTCACTCGAACGTGTGTTTGGCGCAACCTTTCGATAGGAGGCGCGTTGGGCTGGAAAAGGGGAGAGGACAGCCGTCGAGAGGGGCCGCCGTGAACACGATCGAAAGCAACACCATCCCGGTGCAGGAACACTCCCAGTTCAAGGTGGGGCAGCGCACCACGAATCAACAGGGTCTGGACATCAGCATGGACCGTAGCGAAGACCACCGTCTCCCCGGCGCGGCCCTGTCCGGAACGGCCCGCGTTCCGGACCAGCCGATCGAACACTCCGCCGCCCTGGACGACGGCCATCCCGCCCCCGCCCGCGCGATGCCCGGCCGCCCCCCCGGGATCCGCACCGACGAGGCCGGTCTCACCGAGCGCCAGCGCCGGGTGATCGAGGTCATCCGGGATTCCGTCCAGCGCCGCGGCTACCCGCCGTCCATGCGCGAGATCGGCCAGGCCGTGGGCCTGTCCAGCACCTCCTCGGTGGCCCACCAGCTGATGGCCCTGGAACGCAAGGGCTTCCTGCGCCGGGACCCGCACCGCCCGCGCGCCTACGAGGTCCGCGGCGTCGAGGTGGCCCGCCCGAACACCGCCGAGACGGCCGGCCGCCCGTCCACCTCCTACGTCCCGCTGGTCGGCCGGATCGCCGCCGGCGGGCCGATCCTGGCCGAGCAGACGGTCGAGGACGTCTTCCCGCTGCCCCGCCAGCTGGTCGGCGAGGGCGAGCTGTTCGCGCTCACCGTGCGCGGCGACTCGATGATCGAGGCCGCCATCTGCGACGGCGACTGGGTCACCGTGCGTCGCCAGCCGGTCGCCGAGAACGGCGACATCGTGGCCGCGATGATCGACGGCGAGGCCACCGTCAAGCGGCTCAAGCGCGAGGACGGCCGGATCTGGCTGATGCCGCACAACTCGGCGTACGAGCCGATCAACGGCGACAACGCGACCATCCTGGGCAAGGTCGTCGCGGTCCTGCGCCGCCTCTGAGCTCCCGTGCCGCGACCGACGGCACCGGGAAGGGGCTCCACCGCTCGTGCGGGGAGCC
>NZ_JBIVVI010001522.1:0-1828 GCF_044757675.1 Kitasatospora sp. NPDC091257 | reverse complement strand
GGGGGCGGGGGCGGGGGGGGCGGGGCCCCGCCCGACGGCGGTCAACCGACGGGGGTCAACCGGCGGCGGCCGCCCGGAGGTCCTCCAGGAAGTCCGCGGCCGCACGGGCGTTGGGCACCGCGAGGGCCAGCGGGAGACCGGCCGAGTGGGTCCGGATCTCCAACTCGCCGAGACCGGACGCCCGGGCCGAGCGCACCTCGGCCCACCGGTGGGCCTCCGTCGCGGCGAGCGGGTGCGGTGGCCGGTGCACCAGCCCGCCGGCCGTCACCGTCAGCCGCCCCCGGACGAAGCGCACGCTCCCCTCGGTGCGCAGCGTCTCGTGCAGCGCGGCCCGGAGCCCGGGGGAGAGGCGCTCCTCCAACTCCCGGAACAACGCGCCCAGGCCGCGCAGGTGCGCCAGCTCCAGCGGCTCGTCCGCGCCCGCCGGCCATATTCGCCCGTGCTCGGGCACCCCGCGCGGCCCGCCCGGGGAGTACTCGGTGGCCTCCACGGCGCCCCAGGGCAGCGACCTCTCCCCGCCCTCGGCCGGGACCAGCACCAGCCCGCCCTCGTGGACCCGGACGGAGCGCAGCCCGGGCGCGGGGCGCAGCCGCTCGTACCCGCTCACCGCCACCACCGCGGCGGCGGCCAGCACGGGCGAGGGCCACCACCCGCCGAGTGCCACGCAGACCGCCACGGAGACGACCACCCCGCAGGAGTGCAGCCACACCCGCGCCGGC
This sequence comes from Kitasatospora sp. NPDC091257, assembly GCF_044757675.1. Classification (NCBI taxonomy): domain Bacteria; kingdom Bacillati; phylum Actinomycetota; class Actinomycetes; order Kitasatosporales; family Streptomycetaceae; genus Kitasatospora; species Kitasatospora sp. NPDC091257. The sequence goes on along the minus strand of NZ_JBIVVI010001522.1, from coordinate 1,109 downwards.
CAGGACAGCGGCCGGCACCTCCGGTGCACCCGCACCACCGGGCCGAGCCGACCGGCACCACCGCTCGTCCCGGTGGTGGTGCGGGAAGCGCCGGTCGCACCGGCCGAACCGGAAGCGCCGGCCGACCGCACGCGCGTCGGCGACCACGTCACCGCCATGGCGACCCCCTCTCACTCGGCGGAATCCCCCGTCGGAACCGCGACCGCCGGATCCCAGCATCAACCGCTCGTCGCCGCTGGCGACAGTGCCAATCGGCACCTTTTGGCCCGAATCGGCCCCGCCATCATCGCGCCCCGGCCGGGGCCGCCCACCGGCGGGGGTGCGAACAGGGCGGGCCCGCCCTCACCCCGCCGTCGCGAACCCGTTCTGCAGCCCGCGCAGCAGCGCCGTCCCCGCCGGATCGGCCGACCGGCGGGTGTTGACCAGCACCACCACGCCCACCTGCTTCTCCGGGTCGAAGGCGACGAAGGAGCGGAAGCCGCCCGTGCCCCCGTTGTGCCAGATCTGGAGGTGCCCGCCCTGCTGGGCGCGCAGCCGGTGCCCGAGCCAGCCCAGGTGCGTCCAGGCGAACGGGTTGACCCGGTGGCGGGTCTCCCGGGTGAGGGCGATCGCCGGCGACAGCGGGGCGTCCGGCTCGCGCGCGGCGGCCAGTTGGGCCCGCAGGAACACCGTCAGGTCGGCGGCGGTCGAGCGGAGCCCGCCCATGCCGGGCACGGCCGCGAAGGTCCAGGGCGGCACCGGCCGGCCGCCCGGCGTGTGACCGTGCGCCAGGCGCGCGGACCGTTCCCCGTCCGGCCGCACACCGGTGTCCGCCAGGCCCAGCGGCGCACCGACCTCGCGCGCCACCAACTCCTGGTACCCGAGGCCGGACCGCTGCGCGAGGGCCAGGCCGAGCAGGCCCGCGCCGAGGTTGGAGTAGCGGAATCCACGCCCGGGCGCGGACCGCAGTCGCGTCCGCGCGAGCCCGTCGAGCACCCGCTCGGCGGTGCAACCGGCGTACGGATCGGGCATGTTGGGGGACAGCAGCGACTGCAGCGCCATGCCCCGGGGCAGTCGGGGGAGCCCCGAGGTGTGGGTGGCGAGGTGCCGCAGGGTGATCGGTTCCCGGC
>NZ_JBIVVI010001521.1:0-1828 GCF_044757675.1 Kitasatospora sp. NPDC091257 | reverse complement strand
GCCGCCACCGGCGAGCACGGACGCTGCGTGCTGCTGAGCGAGTTCGGGGCGCTGGCCATGCGCGACCCGGACATGCAGGAGCCCCAGGCCTCCGAGAACAGCTTCCCGTCCCACGGCGCGATCCCCGGGAACGCCATCCGGCAGCCGACCGCGCCGAACAGCGGAGCCCGCAGCGCCTCCGGCAGGTCCACCAGCGTCCGCAGCAACAGCACCGCGCCCGCGTTCGCCCCGCGCATCCGCTGCAGGCCGCGCACCGCGGTGGCGTCCAGCGCCGCCGAGGCGTCGTCCACCACCAGGCCCGCGAACAGCGAGCGGTCCTCGCGGGCCCCGGCCGCCTGCACGAACTGCCCCACCACCAGCCGGGACAGCATCCGCGCCGCCTCCGGGTGACTCCGCTCGGGCAGTTTCACCCGCACCCGCAGCGGATGGTCCAGCACCCGCATCGCGAACGGGGGCCGACCGGTCCCATCGGTCGCGAAGGCCCCCTCGAAGGCTGGCCGCTCCAACAGCGCCAGCCGGTCCGCCAGCAGCGCCCCGGGGTCGTCCGCCCGGTCGCGCTGCCGCTCCCGGTGCTCCAGGTCCCGCTCGTGGACGGCCAGCCGGCCGGCCACCCCGAGCGCCTTCACCAGGGGCGCCAGCACATCCGGCTCACCCGCCAGCAGCGCCCGCAGCTCCCGCACCCCCGGGTAACGGCCGTACGCCGCGTGGAACGGGCCCACCACCTGCTGCAACGCGGTCCGGGCGTGCTCCGCGCGGGCAGTCAGCTCGTCCGGCAGCAACGCCTCGGCCAGCCGGGCGGCCGCCTCGTCGGGGTCCCGTGCGGCGCCGTAGAGGTCCAGCCCGTACAGCGAGGACGGATCGCCGGGCGCGATCACCACGTCGTACCAGGAGTCCGGGCCGAGATCGGCGTCCGCCGCCCCGACCACCACCGCACAGGCCGTACCCGACAACGCCTGCAGGCACAACGCCTCCGCCACCGGCCGGGCCAGCCGCGCCGTCTTCCCCGTACCGGCCGGGCCCACCGCCAGCAGCGACGTGCCCAGCACCGACGGGTCCAGCGCGAAACCGGCCGCCCGGTGGCCCAACGGGTTCTTCGGGACGTCCTGCGCGGTGCCCAGCCGGACCTGGCCGAGCAGCAGATCATGCCGCTCGGCACGGCCGGGCAGCTCGCGCGACTCGGAAGGATGGGCGAAGGCCGCCGCACCGCGCGAGGCCACCTGCTCGGCGAAGGCGGGCACGAACACCGGGTCCGCCTGGGCGGACTCCCAGGCGCGCCGGATCCGCACGTAGTCGACGTCCCCCACGGCCTCACCGTCCAGCCGGGCCGCCGCCCCGACCGCACCGCCCCGGCGCAGCCGGTCCCACGGATCCTGCCCCCGCACGCCCTCGGCCGCCCCCGGGGCGTCCTCCTCGACGAGCTGCTCCTGCGTCACCGTGCGCGACAACAGCGGAGTGACGTAACGGCGCCACACCTCAGGCCAGCGGCCCATCCGGCCGAAGACCTTGATGACGGCCGCAGCCACCAACACGTTCACCGACAGCCCGACAGCAGTCACGAGGGTCTCGCTGGGGTGTTCGACCCAGACGGTAATCACGATCAGGTGGAGCACGAGCTGAGTGCCGTAGACGAAGGCCGGCCACGCCACCGCCGCGTTCAGCCCCGCCCGCAGCAGCAGCGGCCAGGTGGCGACCTTGGCCGCCTCGGCCCGCTCCGGGTCGAGGCGGCGGTAGCCGAGCCGGTAGACGCCCGGTTCGGCGTCGGGGCGCGGGGCGCAGGCCCAGGCGGCGAGGTCGAAGGGGGACGTGCCCCCGCCGGGGCGTTGGTGGG
>NZ_JBIVVI010001520.1:0-1829 GCF_044757675.1 Kitasatospora sp. NPDC091257 | reverse complement strand
GGGACGCCGTTCCTGCCGCACCCGGCGCCGGTCGAGGAGGGCACGCCCGCGCTGCGGCCGCGGGACGCGACGCTGCTGGAGGGCGCGGACGGCTCCCAGCTGCCTCCACCGGAGGACCACCCGGAGGGCTCGCTTCCAGATTGTGACGTGCCCCTGTCTAGTTCGTTCCCGTCCTGGTGTGGTGGGATGAGGCCTCACGGGGATGAACCGCTGACGGGGGTGTGTACTGGTGCGGAGTGGATGGCTGCGGGAGCTGGACGGGGACGCGGCGCGCCTGACGGCCGTGGGGCTGGTGCGGCTGGGGGCACAGGACTGGCTGAGTACGGAGGCCGGGGAACCGGCCTGGATGGGCGGACTGCGGGCGGCCTCGTTCGCCGATGCCTGGCTGGCGTTCGGCGACGGACCCGCGTCCGGACTGCGGGTGCCCGCGCCGGCACTCCTGCGGGCCCTGGTGGCCCGGGCCGCGGAGCTGGTGCTGCGCTCCTGCCGGGAGGACGGGCCGGCGGCGCTGGAATGGCTGGGGCAGCGCTCGGCGGAGGCTCGTGAACAGGCGCAGCGCGAGGGCGCCTCGCACCCGGCCGAGCCCTGTGCGCTGACCCTGGTGTGGCACGGCGTGCAGGCGCTGACCGCCGAGGACGGGCCGTGCCACGCCCGCCGGATCGAGGAGCGCGGCGAGGCGTACGTCCGGGAGCGGCACCGCCGCCAGGACACCCTGGCGCTGGTGCTGTGCTGCACCCGGATCGCCGCGGCCGCGCTGGTGGAGCTGTGCGAGGGCGATCCGGAACGGGTCGGCGGGTGGCTGGAGCAGGACGCGGCGCGTTCCATGCCGCGCGGCGGCCGGGTGCCGCTGTGGGTGCCGGGCCGGCCCGCTCTGCCGGCCGGCTGAGCGCGCCTGCCCTGGTGGGCCCGGCCCGGCCCGGCTCAGCGCGCCGGGCCGGGCCCGCCAAGGCCGCGAACAGGCCGCTCAGGGCACCGATCGGGCCGCCCACTGCCCGAACAGGCCCGTCAGGCCGCGTCGAGCAGCCGGGCGACCTCCGTCATGGCCGGCCCCAGCGGCAGGTCGAGCCGGAGCGCGGCGAGTTCGTCGCCGCGCGTCGGCCCCTGGTTGACGATCGCGACCGGCAGCCGCGACCGGGCGGCGCGGCGCACGAAGCGCAGCCCGGACAGGACCGCCAGCGAGGAGCCGAGGACCACCAGCGAACGGGCCGCGTCGACCAGTTCGAAGCAGTGCTCGACCCGGGGCAGCGGGACGTTCTCGCCGAAGAAGACCACGTCGGGCTTGAGCACTCCGCCGCAGTCCGTGCAGGCGGCGACCCGGAAGCCGTCCACCACGGGCTGCGGCAGCTGCGCGTCGCCGTCGGGCCGCAGCTCCGCCCCGGTCGGCCGGAAGCCGTGGTTGAGCTCCTCCAGCCGCCGGTCCAGCTCGGCCCGGGTGCTGGTGCGGCGACAGTCGAGACAGACCACCCGGCGGAGTCCGCCGTGCAGCTCGACGGCCTCCCGGGTGCCGGCCGCGTGGTGGAGACCGTCCACGTTCTGGGTGATGACCGCCGCGACGTGCCCGGCCCGGCGCAGCCGTTCCACCGCGTGGTGTCCGGCGTTGGGCCGGGCACCGGCGATCGCGGGCCAGCCGCTGTGGCTGCGGGCCCAGTAGCGGCGCCGGGCGTCGGCGCTGCCGGTGAATTCCTGGTACGTCATCGGGGTGCCGCTGCGGCGGCGGCCGGTGGCGCCGCGGTAGTCGGGGATCCCGGACTCGGTGGACAGGCCCGCCCCGCTGAGCAGCACCGTGCCACGCCGCTCCAGCAGCCCTACCAGGGCTTCCAGCCCCTCCC
>NZ_JBIVVI010001519.1:0-1829 GCF_044757675.1 Kitasatospora sp. NPDC091257 | reverse complement strand
CCAGCCAGAAGGCCGCCGACGGCCCGGGGGCACACCCGCTGGAGGGCATCAGGCTCGCCGCGTACGACGCCCAGGGGAAGGTGCTGGCGAGCAAGACGCTGCCGTCCTGACCGGACCGGCGGCGCGGTAGTGGAGCCGGCCGCTCGTCGAGCGGCCGGCTCCGCACGGTTCTGTGTGGTTCGGCACGGTTCCGTACGGTTTCGTACGGTTTCGTACGGTGGAGTCGAGGGCGCCGCCGACCCTCGGCTACCCTCCCCCCTCGTGGACGATCACCCCGCACCCCCGACCCTGCGCGTCTTCGTGGCGCTCGCCCCGCCCGACGACGCCAAGGACGCACTGGCCCGGGCCCTGCGGCCCGCATATGCCGGGTACCCGCGGCTGCGGTGGAACCGGATCGAGGACTGGCACATCACCCTGGCCTTCCTCGGCGAACAGCCGTCCACGGCGGTGCCGCTGCTGCGATCGGCGCTGGCCGCGGCGGCCGCGTCGCACCCCGCCCTGCACCTGGGCCTGCGCGGCGGCGGCCACTTCGACCAGCGACTCCTGTGGACCGGCATCGACGGGGACCTGGAAGGACTGCACCGGCTCGCCACCGACGTCCGGGACCTGGTCGGGTCCTGCGGAATCGCATTCAGGGACCGGCCGCTGCGCCCCCACCTGACCCTGGCACGCGCCCGCCGTGACGACCCCGTCAGCGTGCCGCAGGCCGCGGCCGGGCTCGCGGGATTCGTGGGCCGGCCGTGGCGGACCGAACGCCTCCACCTCGTCGGCAGCAACATCGGCCGCGGCCCCGGGCCGATCCACTACCGCGACATCGAGGCGTGGCGGTTGGGCGCCGCCGTCCAGGCCCTCGACGGCGGCTCCCTCGCCGAGCCGTAGCCCGCGGGCCCGCGGGCCCGCGACTCGCGGCGCGGCTGTCGGAGGTGCGCAGTACGGTCCTGTCATGGCAGCCAGAATCGATCTGACCCTCGACTGTGCGAACGCACCGCTCCTCGCCGCGTTCTGGAAGACGGCACTGGGCTATGTCGACGAGCCGCCGCCCGCTCCCTTCAAAACCCGTGAGGAGTGGCTCGCGCAGTTCGACCTGCCGGAGGACGACTCCGCGGACGACGGGGCGTGGCTCTGCGATCCCGCTGGCGCCGGCCCCCGCCTGTCCATCCTCAAGGTCCCCGAACCGAAGACGGCGAAGAACCGGCTGCACATCGACGTCCGGGTGCCGGGACACGGCAGCCCCGGTGAGCGGTGGGCGCGGATCAAGGCGGAGTCCGAGCGGCTGGTGAAGGCGGGCGGGGCCGTCCTGCGGGAGTTCGACGGGCACCACGTCGTGATGGCCGACCCGGAGGGCAACGAGTTCTGCGTCGCCGCAGCCGCAGCCCCGGCCGCAGCCCCGGCCGCAGCCCCGGCCTGAGGCCGCAGGGCCGGGGAGCCGGGCACGCGCGCCGAGGACGGTGGATCCGACGCGGCGCCCGACGGTCACGGCCGGCCGGCTCCGCCGCCGAGCAGCCGCCGGGCCTCGGTCAGGGCGGAGTCCTTCAGCCCGGCCAGCTCCTCCCGCGTGAAGACCGGGGTCCGGACGTCCGGCGGGATGCCCGGCCCGTCGAAAGTGGTACCGGCCGGGGTGAGGAACTCCTCGTTCGGCAGCAGCAGCACGAGGTCCGAGGAGAGCCGCCGGGCCAGCTGGTCCGAGAAGACCCCCTGGGTGTTCTCGCCGATCCGGGTGATGCGCGGGCTGCGGCCCATCATCGCCTGGGTGAAGGTCTCGCCCGCACTCACCGTCGAGCCCGAGGTGAGCAGGGCCACGGGCCCGGTGAAGCGGGCCGCCCCGGGGG
>NZ_JBIVVI010001518.1:0-1829 GCF_044757675.1 Kitasatospora sp. NPDC091257 | reverse complement strand
GCCGGTGCCGTGCGCCTCCACCACGTCCACCTCGGACGGGGCGAGCCGCGCGGAGGCCAGCGCCTGCCGGATCACCCGCTCCTGGGAGGGGCCGTTCGGCGCGGTGAGCCCGTTGGAGGCGCCGTCCTGGTTGACCGCGCTGCCCCGGATCACCGCGAGCACCCGGTGGCCGTCCCGACGGGCGTCGGACAGGCGCTGGAGCACCAGCACGCCGACGCCCTCGGACCAGACGGTGCCGTCGGCCCCGGCGGAGAACGCCTTGCAGCGCCCGTCCGAGGCCAGGCCGTCCTGCCGGTCGAACTCGGCGAACACCCCCGGGGTGGACATCACGGTCACACCGCCGGTCAGTGCCATCGCGCACTCGCCGCGCTGCAGCGCCTGGATCGCCCAGTGCATCGCCACCAGGGAGGAGGAGCAGGCGGTGTCCACGGTGACCGCCGGGCCCTCCAGGCCGAACACGTACGAGACGCGGCCGGAGAGGATGCTGGTGGCGGCGCCCGTCATCAGGTGCCCCTCCGACTCCGGCAGGTCCATCCCGGCGCCGTAGCCGAACGCCGAGGCGCCGACCAGGACGCCGGTGGACGACCGGTGCATGGACAGCGGGTCGAGGCCGGCGGCCTCGAAGGCCTCCCAGGAGGCCTCCAGCAGCAGCCGCTGCTGGGGGTCCATCGCCAGCGCCTCGCGCGGCGAGATCCCGAACAGCCCGGCGTCGAAGTCGGCGGCGTCGTGCAGGAAGCCGCCGCGCGGCGTGTAGGTGGCGTCGGCGACCTCGATCTCCCAGCCGCGGTCGGCCGGGAAAGCGGTCACGCCGTCGAAGCCCTCGGCCAGCAGCCGCCAGAGCCGCTCGGGGTTGTCCGCACCGCCGGGGAAACGGCAGCTCATGCCGATGATCGCGATGGGCTCGCCGGTGTCCACGGCCGTCTCGACGAGCGGCGCCACGGAGGCGGCCCGCGCGAAGAGCAGCTCGTCGAGGTGCTCGGCCAGCACGGCCGGTGTCGGGTAGTCGAAGACCAGGGTCACCGGCAACCGCAGCCCGGTGACGGCGTTCAGCCCGTTGCGCAACTCCACGGCGGTCAGCGAGTCGAAGCCGAGCTCCCGGAACGCGTGCCGGGGGCCGACCGCGTCCGTGGCGCCGTGGCCGAGCACGGTGGCCGCGCTGCCGCGGACCAGCTCCAGCAGCTGCGCGCGCCGATCCTCGGCCGACAGCGGCCGCAGCCGGGCCAGCAGTCCGGACTCCGCACCCGCGCCCCGGCCGGCGGCCCGCCGGGCGGACGGCCGGACCAGGCCGCGCAGCAGCGGGGGCACCCCATGGGTGGAGACGGCCTGCGCGGCGGCCAGGTCCAGGACCGTCGGCAGGAGGTGCGGTACGGGCAGGGTGATCGCCCGGTCGAACAGGGCCAGGGCCTGCGCGGTCGGCATGCCCGAACCGCTGCGTGCCGAGGAGAGATGACCGGTCAGCTCACTGGCCTGCTCCCACAGGCCCCAGGCCAGCGACTGGCCCGCCCGGCCGGAAGCCCTGCGACGGGCCGCCAGCGCGTCCAGGAAGGCGTTCGCGGCCGCATAGTTGGCCTGCCCACCCGAACCGAACGTCGCCGCCACCGACGAGTACAGCACGAACAACGGCAGCTCCAGATCCGCCGTCAACTCGTCCAGATTCAGCGCCGTATCCACCTTCGGACGCAGCACCGACGCCAGACGCTCCGGCGTCAACGCACCGAACACCCCGTCGTCCACCACACCCGCCGCATGCACCACACCCGCCAACGGACGGGCCAGACCGTCCAGCACCCGGGACAGAGCGGCCCGGTCGGCCGCATCGCACGCGACCA
>NZ_JBIVVI010001517.1:0-1831 GCF_044757675.1 Kitasatospora sp. NPDC091257 | reverse complement strand
CCCTGCCCGACCGTGTCCGCCCCGGGTGCGTCCCGCCGCGCGCCGAAGGGCGGAACCCGCCCACGGGGTCCCGCCCTTCGCCGTACCCTCCGCTGCGCCGGCCGCGCCGCTGCGCCGTAAGCGCTACGCCTCGCCGATCGCCTGCCGCAGCGCCTCCGCCGCCTCGGCCGTCGCCTCCCGGAAGCGGCCCCCGATGCCGAGGTAGTTGGCGTACCCGTGGATGAGGTCCGGCTGCCGGCTCAGCCTCACCGCGACCCCGGCCTCCTGCAGCGCCCGCGCGTACGCCTCGCCCTCGTCGCGCAGCGGGTCGAAGCCCGCGGTGCCGATGTACGCGGGCGGCAGGCCGGTCAGGTCCTCGGCGAGCAGCGGCGACAGCCGCGGGTCGGTGCGGTCGGCGGGCGCGGGCGCGTAGCGGTCGGCGAACCAGTCCATGTCCGCGTCGGTCTGGAAGAACCCGTCGGCGAACAGCCCGCGCGAGGGGTGCCGGACCGAGGCGTCGGTCGCCGGGTAGAGCAGCAGCTGGAACACCGGGGCGGGCCCGCCCCGCCGGACGGCCTGCTGGGCGACGACGGCCGCCAGGTTGCCGCCCGCGCTGTCCCCGCCGACCGCGATCCGCTCCGGGTCCGCGCCCAGGTCGGCCGCCTCGGCGTGGGCGTGGTCGAGGGCGGCCAGCGCGTCCTCGGCCGCCGCCGGGAACACGTGCTCGGGCGCCAGCCGGTACTCCACCGACAGCACCCGCACCCGCGCCCGCCGGGCGAGGAAGCGGGCGACGTGATCGTGGCTGGCCCGGCTGCCGACCACCCAGCCCCCGCCGTGCAGGAAGACCAGCAGGCCGGAGCCCGTCGCCAGCCCGTCCGGGGTGTACAGCGTGGCGGCCAGCTCGCCGTGCTCCCGCGGGATGCCGACGCTCCGCGCGGCCACCGCACGGTCCTGCGGCCCGCCCACCAGGTGCCGTGCGTGCTCCATCGCGGCCCGCGACGACCCGACCCCGCCCGGCATCACCAGGGCCGCCTTGGACAGCCGTTGGAGCTTGAGCATCAGCTGCGCGTCCAGCGCGAGCGTCTGCCCGTCGCGGACCACCGGCTTGCCCGCGATGGCCCGCCGCAGGCCCTCCGGCAGGGCGTACGCGGCGCGGACGACGGCGGCCTGGATCCGGACGGGCGGTGGGATCGTCATCTCTTCTGCCTCCTGAGGGCAGCCCCGGAACGGTGTCGGGGCGGTGTCGGGGCGGTTCTGCCGGAACCGGGAGCCCATGATGGGCCCCTCCCACCGGACGTGGAAGCCTCCTGGACACCGCCTGAACCCGCCCTCGACCCCGCCGCGCGCCGTCGGCCCGCCCGCTCAGGCGCCGCGCCGGTCCTGCGCGTCGAAGGACGCCAGCGTGCGCGCGCCCGGTTCGAGCGCCCGGCGCAGTGCGGCCAGCACGTCCGCCTCCAACCCGCCGACGGCCTCGGCGAGTTCCTCCGCCACGTCCGCCGCGATCTCCTCGGCCACGGCGTCCGCGGCCGTACGGGGCCCCAGTTTGCCGACGGCGGCCGCGGCCCGGGCGGGGGTGAGCAGGGCGGAGGCCTGGACGAGGAGCCAGGCCGGGACGCCGGCCGCGCCCCGGGGCGGGGGGAGGTACGGGCGGGCGCCGTCGTAGCGGTCGTCCTCGGCGAAGGCCTGCTGCTTCACCTTCACCAGCGGACGGGCCGGGCCGGACTCGTGCCACTCGCCGGCGGGTTTGAGGACGTACCCCTCGGCGAGGTTGTCCGGCAGTTCGGGCAGGCCGAACAGCGCGGGCACCCGGGTGGGGTAGCGCACCGGCAGGTCGTGCAGGGCGGCCAGGGGG
>NZ_JBIVVI010001516.1:0-1832 GCF_044757675.1 Kitasatospora sp. NPDC091257 | reverse complement strand
CCCCGGGGAGGACGCCTCGATCCACCAGACCAGGTCGTACGCGGTGCGGAAGCTCTGGGCGTACTGCCGCGCCAGGGTGCTCTTGCCGACCCCGCCCAGCCCGTGGAGCACCGCCGTCGCCGCGCCGGGCCCGGTGCGTTCGGCGCTCAACATCTCCCGCAGCGCGGCCAGTTCCCGCTGCCGGCCGGTGAAGCGGCCGTTCGGCCGGAGCAGGTGGACGACGTCGACGGCCGGGGTGTCGGCCGCGGAGCGCAGCGCCTCGGAGGGCAGCACGATCGTCGTGACCTGGGTGACCATCAGGCCGTCGTTGGAGCTGTTGAAGCTGGCGATCTGTCCGGCGCCGCTGAAATGGTGGGTGGGCGACGTCACCGGGTGCCGTCCCGGTGGACGACGGTCCTGCTGCTCATCGTCCCGCTGTTGCTGCCGGTGTTGACGACGGCCCCCTGGCCGCTCACCACGATGCTGACCGGCGCCGGCTGCGCCCGCGCCAGCAGCGCGGCCAGCTCCGCCAGCAGCGCCGGGTCCTGGTGGAGCGTGCGCCGCACGGCCTGCCGCAGCGCGCCCTGGGCGTCCGCGCCCGCGCCCTCCTCCGCCGCCTCCAGGACGTTGGTCTCCAGGTCCTCGCGCTGCCGCTCGTCGCGCCGGTTCCAGACGCGCTGGAGGATGCGTGTGCCCAGGCCCACGGTGGCCGTCGCGGCCGCGTCCTGCGCCTGCGTCAGCACCGAGTCGCCGTAGGCGGCGATCGCGGCGCCGATCGGTGGACCGGCCAGTTCCATGAACGCGTCGAGCTCCATGGGCTCCCCCTCGAAAATCCCGGACCGAACGCGGCCGGCCGGAGCGGGCCGGCCGCAGTGGATCGGCCACAGCGTAGGGAACCCGAGGGAGCGGCGGGTCCGGGACGGGCGAAACGATCGGTCTCGATCCGGTTGCGATCGGCTGACAGTGCCGCATGGCAGAGTCTGCCCCATGAACATCACCACCACGCTGCGCAGTTGGGACGAGTCCGTCGCCCTGTTCGAGCGCCGCGGCCTGCCCGTCTCCACGTACGAGAACCTCTACGAGGAGTCGTACGACGTCCACGCCGGCGCCCTGGCGATCGACGGGCACCTCGACCTCGACGCCGCGGAGCTGGACGGCACCGGCCTGGTCGTCGACGGTGACCTCGACGTCAGCGGCGCCGTCCTCACCATCGACGACGGCTGCTCCGCGCTGATAGTGCTGGGCGACCTCCGGGCGGCCGCCGTGTACCTGGAGGGTGACGCCAAGCTGCTGGTCCGCGGCAGCGTCCACGTGGAGGCCTTCGTCGGCAACATGACGGACAAGCTGGTCATGGTCCACGGGGACCTGCACGCCCGGGTCACGGTGCTGTCCGCGGGATTCGAGCCCGACCTGGTCGAAGGGACCCTGCACGGCCCCGTCCTGGCGCCCGCGTACCTCGCCGCCGCCTACTCGGCGCCCACCGGCGCCGAGGCGCCCGCCGCCGCGGCGGCGGTGCTGGTGCCCGAGGTCCTGAGCGCCGGCGCCGACGACGACCCCGACGGCCAGGGCGTCTTCGACACCCCCGGCGTCCACGGCGGACGGCTGCTGGGCCGCATCGAGGCCGGCCTGCCGGTCACCGTGGCCGCCGGGCGTGGATAGCGGCTGTCTCGCGGATTGCCGGGTGCGCGACGCGGAACGGGACAACCCCGGCGACGACCCCGCCCCGTGGCGCAGACTGGGGCGAGTACTTTTCACATCGGAGGATGGATTTTCATGGTTGACCGGCCCTTGACGCTGATGGCGGTGCACGCCCACCCCGACGACGAGGCCACCGGGACCGGGGGTGTCCTCGC
>NZ_JBIVVI010001515.1:0-1833 GCF_044757675.1 Kitasatospora sp. NPDC091257 | reverse complement strand
CCCCCAGTTCCCGCAGGGCCTTCGGGGCCCCCGGCCCCAGCCGCTCACCGCGTCCGGCGGCGGGCACCACTGCTGCTGCGACTGCTCCTGACGCGTTCAGGTTTCACTCCTTCGGCGAAGTGGGTATGGCCATGGCGTGCCCGGCGGGCGCACCGGGCCCCTTCCGAAGAACCACGGTCCACCGCCCGCCGCACAGCTCCGCATGCTCCCCGCAACAGCGGGAGCCGAAACGGTCTTGCCGGCCTCGGCCGGCCAGGGCGGGTGGCGTGGTCCGGACATGCCTCAGCGCCCGAAGTGCCAATGCACCACTCCCGGACGGTTCGTCCGAGGAGCGGCGCGCCAGCACCGGGCGCTGTGAGCGTTGGGCGGCAGCCCGACCGCACTGCGGTGGCGCGCGCTACGAGGCGAGGACCTCGTCGAGCAGCGTCTCCGCCTTGTCCTCGTTGGTGTTCTCCGCCAGCGCGAGCTCGCTGACGAGGATCTGGCGCGCCTTCGCGAGCATTCGCTTCTCGCCGGCCGAGAGGCCGCGCTCGCGCTCGCGGCGCCAGAGGTCGCGAACGACCTCGGCGACCTTGATGACATCACCCGAGGCGAGCTTCTCCAGGTTCGCCTTGTAGCGACGGGACCAGTTGGTCGGCTCTTCCGTGTACGGTGCCCGCAGCACCTCGAAGACCCGGTCCAGACCCTCCTGGCCGACTACATCGCGCACACCGACGAACTCCGCGTTCTCGGCGGGCACGCGGAGCGTCAGGTCTCCCTGCTGCACCTTGAGCACCAGGTAGGTCTTGTCCACACCTTTGATCTGGCGAGTTTCGATGGCCTCGATCAGCGCGGCCCCGTGATGGGGGTAGACCACCGTGTCGCCAACCTTGAACGTCATGTGACAGGACCCCTTCCGTGGCTTTCCAGAATAACACGCTTCTCGGCACACTCGAAGGGCGTTTTCGCAGGTCAGGGCCGGTCTCGGGGCTTGACAACGACCCCCATGACGTGCTGCGACCGGTGTTCGAGAACGGCTTCCCGCAGGTCGGAGGCGGTTCCGGGGTTGGACGAAACCCTTGCGCAACACCCCCGCAACCATGATTGGATCTTGAGCTTTCACCCCTTTTCGGGTCGCGGCCGAATCGTTATTCGATCTTGGTCGAACCTTGTCCGTCGAGTGACCTGGACACGTCGAGCGTGCCGCCGGACGGCCCCCCGGCGGCCCCCGGGAGTGCGACACGGGGGCCACCCCGTGAGGAGCGCATAAGTGAGGTCGATAATCTGAGACCTGACCTACCGACACGTGACTTAGGAGAAGCCGCCGCCGTGAGCCGCAGCCTTCGACGCGGCAGCATCGCCGCCATCGCCGCCATCGCCATCGCCTCGCTGTCCTCCTGCGCCGCCGGCAACACGCCGGATACCTTGCAGATCAAGCCCGACAACGCTGCGGCGACCCTCGGGACCAACCTCCGGCTGAACAACATCGTGGTCGTCACCGGGGAGAACACCGCGGGCGACTACACCGGTGCCGCCAACGTGGTCGTGAACATCGCGAACACCGCGAACATCCCGGCCGAGCTCCAGTCCGTCACCGTCGGCGGTGCCGCTGCCACCTTCGCGGACGCCGCCGGCGCTCCGCTGTCCAGCATCGTCGTCCCGGCCGGTGGCGCGGTGGCGATCGGCGGTCAGGGCAACCCGTCCGCCACCGTCGCCTCCGCGACCGTCCACATCGGCGGCTTCGCCCCGACCGTCTTCACCTTCAAGGACGGCCAGAAGGTCGAGGCCCAGGCCGGCGTGAACCCGAACCTCGGCCTCTACAACGGCTACGGGCCGACCCCCTCGCCGACCGCC
>NZ_JBIVVI010001514.1:0-1834 GCF_044757675.1 Kitasatospora sp. NPDC091257 | reverse complement strand
GGCCGGCTGGGCGGGGGCAAATCAAAGATGCGTTCGAAAGATACATACCTTTGGCATCACCCCTGTGACTATGATCAATCTGATCATCGATCAGGGGGAGGGGCAATGATGCGCAGGGCATTGGCCACGTGGGCAGTTGGAATCGCCGCAGGTACGGCACTGCTCGTCGGCACCTCGGCGACCCTGGCGGCAGCACCCGCGCCCAGCACTGTCGCCAAGCAGCTGAACGAGCCGAACCAGTCGGTCGTCGGGCAGCTCAACGAGCCCAACCAGTCGGCCATCGGGCAAATGAACGAACCCAACCAGTCGGGCCAGTGACCAGCCCGCTGCTTCGCGACACCACACCCACCCTCGCCCCCTTCCGGGACCCGGACAAGACCTTCGGGCAGTTCCTGGAGGAGAAGTGGACAGCCGTCTGCCGGGGCCTGGGGATCGGCGGGTCGGAGACGGCCCGCGTCCTGCGGGACCTGCGGGACGTGCTCAGCCCATGGGGGGCGCGGCCCATCGGGACCCGCTGCAATCCACCGTCGTTCGTCTCCACCGACGGCTTCCCCGCCGAGCTTTCCGTCAGCTGGAAGGCGGGGAGGCCGGAGGTGCGCATCCTGTTCGAGTCGCTGAGTTTCGACCACACTCCGCTCGGATGCCAGGAAGCCGGACGGGAGTTGACGCTTCGGCTCGCCGAACGGCCGGGGGTGAGCATCGAGCGGTACCTCGACGTCGAGGACCTGTTCGTCACGGCCCGTCCCGGCCTCAACCGGCCCACCGTCTGGCACTCCTTGGCCTGGCAGCCTGGCGAGCGGCCGCACTACAAGGTCTACCTCAACCCGCAGGCGCACGGCCCGGACCGCACCGACGAGGTCATGGCCGAGGCCATGCACCGACTGGGGCTGGCCGAGGCCTGGGAGCCGGTGGGGCGGCGGTGCGGGGAACTCGCCCGGCGCGGGCACGAGGTGGAGTTCTTCGCCCTCGACCTGGACGGCGGAAGCGCCTCCCGGGTGAAGGTCTACTTCCGCCACCTCCCGATGCCGATGGACGAGTTGGACACCGTGGCCGCACTGTCGCACCGCCACGATTCGGCACGGGCGGCCCGAGCCCGTGCCGTGATCCACGGGCGGGACGGCGGCACGGTGGACAACGAGCCGATGACCTGCCTGGCGTTCCGGGAGGGTGCGACGGGGCCCGAGGAGGCCAACGTCTACCTGCGGCTTCCCGGCAACACCCGCAGCGATGCCGAGGCCGCCGAGCGGATCGCGGAGCTGATGCGGATCGAGGGCGTCGACCCGCGCCCGCACGCCGAGGTGCTGCGGCGGCTGACGGAAGGGCTGCCCGAGGGCGAGAGCGGGGTGCAGGAGCTGTGCAGCTACCGCACCATCGCGCCGGGGATTCCGGCGCACATCGGGCTGTACCTGCGCTTCAACACGTACGGGGCTGTTCCTACGGCCTGAGGTCGCGGTTGCGCCTGAACTCGCGGATGAGCGCGAGGAGGTTGACCAGAGTGCTGGCCGGGACGTTGCCGATGTCGACCAGGCGCCGGCCGTGGAGGTTGATGTCGCCGGGGCTGGCGGACGGCCAGAGGAGGCCGAACTCTCTTCCTTCCGTGCGGAGTTCGACGATGAGTTGGGCTACCTGGCGCGAGGTGAGGTGCAGCAGCGCCGGGTCGGCGGGGTGAATGGGGTGGTGGGCGCTCACGCGACAGCACCGTCCAGCTCGAACCAGACGGTTTTGCCCAGGTGTTGGGGATCGACGCCCCAACGGTGGGTGAGGCCGGCGACGAGCTGGAGGCCCCGGCCGGTCTCGGAGAGAAGGGCGAGGGGGCCCTGTTCCGGGAGAAGGG
>NZ_JBIVVI010001513.1:0-1836 GCF_044757675.1 Kitasatospora sp. NPDC091257 | reverse complement strand
GGAGACCGCCTGGGAGGCGGTCGAGCGGGCCGCGATCGACCCCCGCACGCTGCGGTGCACCGGCACGGGTGTCTTCCTCGGGGCGATCGGCAACGGCTACGGCGCGGGTTCGCGCCACCTCTCCGAGGTCCAGGGCCTGTTGGACACCGGGACCGCGAGCAGTGTGGTCTCCGGCCGGATCGCCTACACCCTGGGCCTGGAAGGGCCCGCGGTGACCGTGGACACGGCCTGCTCCTCTTCTCTGGTCGCCCTGCACCTGGCGATCCGGGCCCTGCGGGCCGGCGACTGCACGCTGGCCCTGGCCGGCGGGGTGTCGGTGATGGCGACCCCCGACGCGTTCGTGGCGTTCAGCCGCCAGCGGGCACTGTCGGCCGACGGCCGCTGCAAGGCGTTCGGGGCCGACGCGGACGGAACCGGTTGGTCCGAGGGCGCCGGCGTCCTGCTGCTGGAACGGCTGTCGGACGCGCGGCGCAACGGGCACCCGGTGCTGGCCGTCATCCGGGGTTCGGCCACGAACCAGGACGGTGCGAGCAACGGGCTGACCGCGCCGAGCGGTCCGTCGCAGCAGCGGGTGATCCGGGCGGCGCTCGCGGACGCGGACCTGTCGCCGTCCGAGGTGGACGTGGTGGAGGCGCACGGCACCGGCACCGTGCTCGGCGACCCGATCGAGGCGCAGGCCCTGCTGGCCACCTACGGCCAGGACCGGCCCGCCGAACGGCCTTTGTGGCTGGGCTCGTTGAAGTCGAACATCGGCCACACGTCGGCGGCGGCCGGAGTGGGCGGCGTCATCAAGATGGTGCTGGCGATCGAGCACGGCGAACTGCCCAGGACCCTGCACGCGGACCGGCCGACGCCCATGGTGAACTGGTCGTCGGGAGCCGTGGAGATCCTCTCCGAGGCCCGCGTCTGGGACGACACGGGACGCCCGCGCCGGGCCGGGGTGTCCGCCTTCGGCGTCAGCGGCACCAACGCCCATCTGATCCTGGAACAGGCCCCGGCGGAGGAAGCCGAACCGGCGGCCGACACGGCGGCCGATGGCGATGCGTACCCGCTGCCCTGGGTGCTGTCGGGGCGTACCGACGAGGCGCTGCGCGACCAGGCGGCCCGGCTGCTGGCACACCTGAGCGCCGACCCCGCACCCCTGCGGGCCGCCGACACCGGCCGCGCCCTCGCCCTCACGCGGACCGCCTTCGAACGGCGCGCCGTGGTGGTGGGCACCGACCCGGACCGACTGCTCGACGGCGTGAAGGCGCTGGCGGAGGGCCGATCGGTGCCGGGGCTGGTGCGGGGCGACGGTGTGTCCTCGGGCCGTTCGGTGTTGGTGTTCCCGGGTCAGGGTTCGCAGTGGGTGGGGATGGCCGCGGAGTTGCTGGCCGGGTCGGAGGTGTTCGCGGGGCGGATGGCGGAGTGCGGGCGGGCGTTGGCGCCTTATGTCGATTGGTCGTTGGCGGAGGCGCTGGGCTCGGAGGCGCTGCTGGCGCGGGTCGATGTGGTGCAGCCGGTGCTGTGGTCGGTGATGGTGTCGCTGGCGGAGGTGTGGCGCTCGTTCGGGGTCGTTCCGGACGCGGTGGTGGGCCACTCGCAGGGCGAGATCGCCGCGGCCGTGGTGGCGGGTGGTCTGAGCATCGACGACGGGGCGCGGGTGGTGGCGCTGCGTTCCCGTGCGGTGGGGGCGTTGGCGGGGCGTGGCGGGATGGCGTCGGTTCCCCTGCCGGTGGAGGCGGTGCGGGAGCGGATCGGCGGCCGGTTGTCGGTGGCGGCGGTGAACGGTCCGTCGTCGACGGTGGTGTCGGGTGACGCGGACGCGGTCGCCGCGTTGGTGGAGGCTCTGGTGGG
>NZ_JBIVVI010001512.1:0-1837 GCF_044757675.1 Kitasatospora sp. NPDC091257 | reverse complement strand
GGTGCGGCAGGAAACCTCCCCCTCCTCCGGGCTGCGGTTCAGCAACGACGACCAGGCGGCCGGCGCCCACCCGAGCGGGCAGGCCGCGGTCGTCCGGCTGGAGGTCGCCTACGAGGACGCCGAAACCGCCCGGGTCAGCCTCCGGGCCTTCGGCCTGTGAGCCCAGGAATCCCGCACGGCCGCCCGGCGTTCCCACCGGCATGACGAGCTACGGCGACGAAGCGGCGGTCCGCGAGATCCTCACCCGCACCGGCGACACCTGGGCGGTGGTGGGCCTGTCCACCAACACCGCCCGCGCCGCGTACGGGGTGGCCAGGGTGCTCCAGGAGTACGGCAAGCGGATCGTGCCCGTGCACCCGAAGGCCGAGCCGGTCCTCGGCGAGCAGGGCTACGCCTCGCTCGCCGAGGTGCCGTTCCCGGTCGACGTGGTGGACGTGTTCGTGAACAGCGCCCTGGCCGGGGAGGTGGCCGACCAGGCGGTGGCCGCCGGGGCGAGGGCGGTCTGGTTCCAGCTGGGTGTCGTCGACGAGGCCGCCTACGGGCGGACCCGGGCGGCCGGGCTCGCCATGGTGATGGACAGGTGCCCGGCCATCGAGATTCCGCGACTCTAGGCCGCAGAACCGTCCAGCTGCGCAATGGTGGCGATGGACGGGCGGCGGCCCGCGCGCAGCCCGGCGGCCGCCGATTCGGCGTCGCGCAGGACGCGCACGGCGTTGTGCCAGGTGAGCTTGGCCAGGTCGGCCTCCGACCAGTGGCGGCCGAGGAGTTCGGCGACCAGGTTGGGGTAGCCGGCCACGGAGTCCAGGCCGTCCGGCAGGAAGGCGGTGCCGTCGAAGTCGCCGCCGATGCCGATGTGGTCGATGCCGGCCACCTCGCGCATGTGGTCGAGGTGGTCGGCGACGGTGGCCGGGGTGGCGATCGGGCGCGGGTTGGCGGCCTCGAAGGCGCGCTGGCGCTCCATGGCCGGCTGGGTGGTGTCCAGCGGGTGGAAGCCGTGGGCGCGCATGTTCTCGTCGGCGGCCCTGGTCCAGTCGATGGCGGCGGGCAGGATGAACTTGGGCACGAAGGTCGCCATCGCCACGCCGCCGTTGGCGGGCAGCTGGGCGAGCACGTCGTCCGGGATGTTGCGCGGGTGGTCGCAGACCGCGCGCGAGGAGGAGTGCGAGAAGACGACCGGTGCCTCGGTCACCCGCAGGGCGTCGCGCATGGTGTCGGCGGAGACGTGCGAGAGGTCGACCAGCATGCCGAGCCGGTTCATCTCCCGGACGACCTCCTCGCCGAACCGGGTCAGCCCGCCGGCCACCGGCTTGTCGGTCGCGGAGTCCGCCCACGGCACGTTGTCGTTGTGGGTGAGCGTCAGGTAGCGCACGCCCAGCTCGTACAGGGCGCGCAGGGTGGCCAGCGAGCAGTCGATGGAGTGGCCGCCCTCGGCACCCATCAGGGAGGCGATCCGGCCCTCGGCGCGGGCGGCCTCGATGTCCGCGGCGGTACGGGCCAGGCGCAGCCGGTCCGGGTAGCGCTCGACCAGGGCGTGGACGAAGTCGATCTGTTCCAGGGTGGCGCTCACGGCGTGGTCGCCGGCCAGCGAGGAGGGGACGTAGACGGACCAGAACTGCGCGCCGACCCCGCCCTCCGCGAGGCGGGCGAGGTCGGTGTGCAGGCGGTCGCTCTGGTCGGCGGCGAGGTCGAGCGCGCCGAGGTCGTATCCGGCCTGCTCGCGCATCGCCCAGGGGAGGTCGTTGTGGCCGTCCACCACGGGGGCGGTGCGCAGCAGGGCGCGGGCGCGGTCCAGCGGGGTGGGGGAGTCCGTCCGAGAAGTCATACGGGTTGTTCTACC
>NZ_JBIVVI010001511.1:0-1839 GCF_044757675.1 Kitasatospora sp. NPDC091257 | reverse complement strand
GTCAGTCCTGCTGGTCCTCGGGGAGGCTGATCACCCAGCGGGTGTCCTGCCGGGGGCGCAGGTAGAACAGCCAGTAGAGGGTGGCGGCGGCGGTGATGCCGCCGGTCCACAGCAGGGGCTCGGTGTCCAGCTTGGTCATGACGTAGACCAGGACGGCGATCAGCACGACCGGGACGGCCGGCCACAGCGGCATCCGCCAGGCGGCGGCGTGCTTGTGGTGGGCGCGGCGGGAGAGCAGCGCGGCGATCGCGACCAGCAGGTACATCCCGGTGACGGCGACGCCGGTGATGTTGCTCAGCAGTTCGCCCTTGACGAAGCAGAGCGCGGCGCCGGGCAGGCCGACCGCCAGGGTGGCGATCCACGGCGAGCCGAAGCGGCCGAGGGTGCCGAAGGCCTTGTTGACCGGCTCCGGCCAGGCCTTGTCGCGGGCGGAGGCGAACAGCACCCGGGAGTTCTGGATGACCATGACGATGCCGGCGTTGATGATCGCCAGCGCGACGCAGAGGCTGATGAAGGTGCCGACCGCGGAGTTGCTCCAGGCGGTGACCATGCCGGAGATGTCGCCGGCGGACAGGGTCTGGAGGTCGGGGGCGCCCATGGTGATGGCGACGACCGGGACCAGGATGACGGCCGAGGAGATGCCGAGCGTCCACAGCACGGTGCGCGAGACGTTGCGGCGGGGGTTCTCCAGCTCCTCCGACAGGTAGACCGCGGTGGAGAAGCCCTGGGTGATGAACAGGGCGATGCCGAGCGCGCCGACGATGGCGCCCACGCTGACCGTGGTGGTGGCGCCGTTGTCCCCGGTGACCACGCCGTGCAGCAGGCTGGGGGCCCCGCTGTTGGTGTGGGCGAAGCCGAGCACCGAGACCACGCCGGCCGCGATGACCTCCAGGACCAGGAAGATGCCGGTGATCCAGGCGTTGGCGCGCAGGTCGAGCAGGCCGGCCAGGGTGGCGGCCAGCATCACGGCGGCGCCGGTCATGGCCTTGTCCAGGTGCAGGACGGGGGCGAGGTAGTCGGCGGTGCCGAGGGCGATGACCGACGGGACGATCATCACCACGATCAGCGAGAGCACGAAGACCAGCCAGCCCATCAGCCGTCCGGCGAGGGTGCCGACCATCGCGTACTCGCCGCCGGCGCTGGGGATCAGGGTGCCGAGCTCGGAGTAGCAGAACGCGACCGCGACGCAGAGCACGGTGCCGATCGCGATGGCCAGCGCGGTGGCGCTGCCGATGCTGGAGAACAGTTCCGGCACGATCACGAAGAGCGTCGAGGCGGGCGTGACGCAGGACAGCGTGAGCAGGGTGCCGCCCACCACGCCGATCGAGCGCTTGAGCTGCTGGGGCGCGGCCGCCTCGGCCGCCGGGGCGGCTACGTTCTGTGGCGGACGAAGCGTGTCGGTCATGTGGCTTCCGATCGGCTCTGCGGTGCTGGAGTGGGAGCGGTATCGCCTCCGCTGGCTGGTTGCTCGGTGTCCGGTTCCGGTCGCTCCCTGGCCGCCATGGAACCTTGGGCGTATTGATTGCGTCAACGCCGGAACTGCTTCGGAATCCGTTGCGGTGAGCGGCACGGACATGCGATCCGATGATCACTTTCGGTCATTGCGAGCTTTGTCCGACTTGTTACCTCAGCCATATGGCAATTGAATCGAAGGTGAACAAAGGGGGAGCAGCGTGATTCAAAGGCCACACTCCGGATGGACGGCGACACGCCAGGTGCCCCCGAATCGCCCGGCAACTCCCCGGCCGGGTACGGGAACCGCAGCCCCCGCCCGGAAAGTGGCAGGTAACGTTTCGGAACCTGGGACGCCGAAGGGGCCGGACCCCACGGGTCCGACCC
>NZ_JBIVVI010001510.1:0-1841 GCF_044757675.1 Kitasatospora sp. NPDC091257 | reverse complement strand
CACCCCACGAGTAGTCGCCCCGCCCCCTGCACCGAAACCGCCCCGAGGCAGGCGCCACACCCAACCCGCGCGAAAAGTCGGCCCACCCGACTTCTGGTGCTGCCGGGTTCGGACGTGCGAGGGACTTCGCGTAAGTCCCGTGACCTACGGGGGTTCGGCTGCCGGTGGGCTCAGTAGATCAGGTACCCCGGGCGGTGCCCTTCGTCGTCGATCTCCCCGGTGGCCTGGGCCCGCAGCTTGCGGGACAGGTCCTCCAGGGCCCGGGCGGCCGCGACCTCCTCGCCGATCCTGGCGAGCGGACGGTCGTCCGCGCTTTTCACGGATTCGCCGTGCGCGCTCAGGCCTGGCGCCCTGGCGCCGGTCAGCCTGGCCTCGCACGCCGTGTGCACGCCGTCTTCCTCGAAGCTGAGCTCCACGTCCCACTGGTTGTGCATGCCACACCTCCTGGCGCCGGCCCCCGTCGCGCCTGTCCGGACCGGCACGGACGGTGACCCGTGGCGGCCGCTCACACCAGCGTGCGCCTGCCCCGCCGGTGGCGGCAAGCGCTGCCGGACGGCCCGGTGCCCGCCGCGCCGCGCGCGTGTCGTGCGCCCGGCCCGGGCACCGGCCCGGCGGTAGGCTGGCGGGAGCGGCCGCGACCTCCGACCCACCTCTCGGAGCCGTCGGCGCGGCGCGGGCAGCGACAACCTGGTGGTCCCTCCGTGGCGGTCTTCCTCCTCGCTCTCAGTGCGGCCTGCTGTCTGGGGCTCGGCTTCGTCCTCCAGCAGCACGCGGCGCAGCAAGCCCCTCGCTCCGATCTGCTGCGCTGGCGGCTGCTGCTGGACCTGATGCGGATGCCGCAGTGGCTGCTCGGCACCGGGTTCATGGTCAGCGGGCTGATCCTCTCGGCGTTCGCCCTCAACCAGGGCGAGGTGTCGCTGGTCGAACCGCTGCTGGCCACCAATCTGATCTTCGCCATGGCACTGGCCCGGGTGTTGACCCGTCAGACCCTGGGCCGTTCCGGCTGGGCCGGGGTGCTGCTGCTGGCCCTCGGGGTGACGGCCTTCATCGTGGCCGGGCAACCGACCGGCGGCGGGGCGCCCGCCGGGGAGCTGCGGCACTGGCTGGTGGTCGGCACCGTGGTCGGGCTGGTCGTGCTGCTGGTCTCGCTGGCCCGGCGGCTGCCGCTGTTCGAGGAGGCGACCCTGCTGGCGCTCGCCGCCGGGCTGCTCTACGGCCTCCAGGACGCGCTGACCCGGACCACCACCCAGCGCCTCGACCACGAGGGCCTGTCCGCGGTGCTGCGCAGTTGGCAACCGTACGCGGTGGTGGTGGCGGGCGTGGTCGGGCTGCTGCTGGTGCAGAGCGCCTTCGAGGCGGCGCCGCTGCGGATGTCCCTGCCGGCGCTGACCGCCGCCCAGCCGGTGGCCGGGATCGCCTGCGCGGTCGGGTTCCTCGGCGACCGGCTGCGGGTGACCCCGGCGGCGCTGGCCTGGCAGGCGGCCGGGCTGGTCGCGATCGTGATCGGGGTGATCGTGATCGGCCGCCATCCGGCGATGCCCGGGACCGTCCGCGACACCCTGGAGAGCATCGGGGCACCGCCGGAGGACGGAGCGGAGCCGCGGGAGGGCGGGGCGGAGCAGAAGTCCGGGGGCGGGCCGGAAGACCGACCGGACGACGAGCCGAAGGGCAATCCGGACGACGATCCGGAGGACGAACCGACGGGCGGGTCCGCGGAGCACGACCGCCCCGGGAGCACCGGTTAGGCCCCGATGTGCTGGAGTGCGCAGGCGGACGCCGTGGCCGGTGGGCTGGTCGCGGTCGCGGGGGTGGCGTGCCTGGTCCGCGCCCACCGGGCCGGC
>NZ_JBIVVI010001509.1:0-1841 GCF_044757675.1 Kitasatospora sp. NPDC091257 | reverse complement strand
CGGCCGTCACCCGTCGCGCCGGGGGCGCTTTCACGTGCCAGGCGCCCCCACCCGGGTGCGCGCCGCGCCCCCGCCGCACCGGACGGCCGCGGACGAGCCTCTCGCCGTCAACGGCCCGCGGGCCGGCGCGGGAGCACCGCGTGCACCCGGGTACCGCGCCGCAGGGCGTCCACGGTGCAGCTGCCGCCGATCTCCGCGGCCCGCTCGGACATCGACTGCAGTCCCACTCCCGGGTGCACGGGAAGCCCGTGGCCCGGGCCCTGCCCGTCGTCCTCGACGTCGAGCACCAGCCGCCCGGGCTCCGCCCGGACGGACACCGTGGCGCTGGCCGCCTGCGCGTGGCGCAGCACGTTGTTGAGCGCCTCCGCGGTGATCCGGTAGACCGCGACCTCGACGGCGGCGGGCAGCGCCGGCAGCGGGTCGGGATCGAGCCTGGTGGAGACGGCGAGGTCCGGGCCGCTGAAGGTCTCGGCGAGGCGGCTCAGCGCCAGGGACAGGCCGTAGTCGCCCAGCGCGGTGGGCCCGAGCCGGTCGGTGATCCGCCGGACCTCCCGGACCGCCGAGGCGAGGTCGTCCGCGACCCGGTCCAGCACGCTGGAGAAGAGCGCCGGGTCGTCCACCGCGGCGGCGCCCTGCAGGCGCAGCCGCAGACCGGCCAGCATCGGGCCGAGGCCGTCGTGGATGTCCCGGCGCAGCTGGCGGCGCTCCTCCTCGCGGGCCGCGACGATCCGCTCGCGGCTGGCCCGCAGGTCCTCCATCAGCTGGAGCGAGGCGACGGCGGGCGCGGCCTGGTCCGCGAGCGAGCGCAGGATGTCGCGGTCGCTGTCGTCGAGCACGCGCTGGCCCTGCCGCGGGGCGACGGTGAGCCGGCCGATCTGGTCCCCCCGGTGCACCAGCGGGAAGCCCTCGTCACTGCCGGAGAGCTCCCCGACGGCGGCCAGCGGCCGTTCGCCACTGCGCGTGGAGACGGTCAACTCCACGCCGGGCAGCCGCAGTTCGTCGCTGACGGTACGACACAGCACGGCCGGCACCTCCTGCGGGTCCACGGTCTGGCTGACCCTCCCGGCGAGGCTGCGCAGCACCTGGTACGGCTGCGCGCGCGATCCGTAGTACCAGCGGTCGACGAGGCCGGAGGCCCCGCGCACGCCCCGGGGCAGGCCGATCGCGAGCAGGAAGACCGCGGCGACCACCACCAGGGCCCCGAGGCCGCGGCCGGGCATCAGCATGGTGGAGAGCAGACAGGCCACCACCACGAACACCATCGCCAGCCCGGCGGCCACCAGCAGGCCGACCAGGACCCGCCGAGCCGCCCGGTCGAGCCGCCAGGAACCGTCCCGGACCACGACGGCGGCCAGGGTGATCGTCCACAGTGCCGACGTGACGGCGAACGCGATGTACGAGGGCGTGCTCTGGTCGAAGAAGTAGCCGAGTTCGGCTCCGCCCCACAGCAGGTACACGCCGAGGGCGATCAGGACGTTCTGCCGACGGCGCCGCGACACCCCGCGGATGCGGGCGAGCGGGACGAGCACCACCAGGACGGTCAGCACGACGTACACCACGAGCTGGGCGTCGAGCAGCCGGTCGTTG
Organism: Kitasatospora sp. NPDC091257; assembly: GCF_044757675.1. Taxonomy (NCBI): domain Bacteria; kingdom Bacillati; phylum Actinomycetota; class Actinomycetes; order Kitasatosporales; family Streptomycetaceae; genus Kitasatospora; species Kitasatospora sp. NPDC091257. The sequence goes on along the minus strand of NZ_JBIVVI010001509.1, from coordinate 254 downwards.
AGCGCCCCCAGCCAGTTCGCGAAGGCGCTGCCGGCGAACGGGTTGGGCCGGCCGAACACGGTGGCGTCGGAGAAGGAGTAGCCGGCCGGGGCCAGCCTCCACAGGCCCACGGCGGCGATCGCGAACCACCACCACCTGCTCGGCAGCGTCCCGTTCGGCAACCACAGCGGCAGCGCGTGCCACAGGGTGGCACTGACCGCGTAACCCACCGACACCAGGACCACCACGGCCCCGACCACGTGGGGGCCGCCCCC
>NZ_JBIVVI010001508.1:0-1843 GCF_044757675.1 Kitasatospora sp. NPDC091257 | reverse complement strand
GGCCCGCCGCCGGTGCGGTAGGGCGGGTCCCGCGGGTCCCGCCGGACCCGGCGAAGACCCGCGGGAAACGCCCCGGTCCTACCCGCGGGGAACTTCTGAGCGGTCGTCCGACGTCAAGAACTGATGAACATCTGCCCTGGCCCGGAGCGGGTCGGGGCAGATACCGCCCGGTATCAGTCTCAATCGGGCAGTCCCGTTCACCGGTCCCGAAATGATCATCGAGCATTGTGTGCCAGAGTTGCCCAACCCGGCCCGATCGCCCGTACCCTACGGGCCAGGCCGGGCTGCTGACGCAGGACAGTACGGCCGAAGGCCGGCGGGCGGCAGGCGATCGATGAGCAAGTGGAGCACGGTGGGACCCAGGTGAACCGGACGATCATGCTGCCGGCCTCCCTCGACGAGGCCGTCGACGCGCTGGCCGCCGCCCCGGCCGCGGTACCGGTGGCCGGAGCCACCGACCTGATGGAGGCCGTCAACGCCGGCCGACTGCGCCCCGCCGCCCTGGTCGGCCTCGGCCGGATCACCGAACTGCGCGGCTGGCGCTACGAGGACGGCGGCACCGCCGTGCTCGGCGCCGGACTCACCCACGCCCGGATGGACCGCCCCGACTTCGCGGCGCTCATCCCCGCGCTCGCCGACGCCGCCCGCACCGCCGGCCCGCCGCAGGTCCGCAACGTCGGCACCCTCGGCGGGAACATCGTCACCGCCGCCCCGGCCGGCGACACCCTCCCGGTGCTCACCGCGCTGGAGGCCAGCGTCACCCTGGCCCGGGCCGGGGGCACCCGCGAGGTGCCGGTCAGTCACCTGCTCACCGGACTCGACCCGGTGCGCCCCGGCGAACTGCTCACCTGGGTGCGCGTCCCGCTGCTGCACGCCCCGCAGGTCTTCCTCAAGGCCACCGGCCGCAGCGGACCGGCCCGCGCCACCGCCTCCGTCGCCCTGGTCCTCGACCCGGCCCGGCGCTCGGTGCGCTGCGCCGTCGGGGCCGTCGCGCCGGTGCCGCTGCGCCCGCTGGAGGCCGAGGCCTGGGTGGCCGGCTGCATCGACTGGGACGGCAGCCGGGAGATCGACCCGGCCGCGACCGCCGCCTTCGGCGAGTACGTGGCCGCCGCCTGCGTCCCCGACAACTACGGCGCCGAGGGCGCCTGGGAGGCCGTGACCGAGGGGCCGACCGCGGCCGCGGTTCGGTTGCGGCGTACCGTATCGGTGCTGGCCCGACGGGCACTGGGAAGGGCGCTGAAGTGACCACAGACCCCATCGAGACCCTGGACGCCGACCCGCTCGGCCTCTCCCCGCAGGTCAGCCGCGAGCTGCGCCCGTGCGCCTCGTACACGCTGCGGGTCAACGGTTTCGAACGGCCCGTCACCGACGCGTGGATCGGCGAGAGCCTGCTCTACGTGCTGCGCGAGCGGCTCGGCCTGGCCGGCGCCAAGGACGGCTGCGAGCAGGGCGAGTGCGGGGCCTGCTCGGTGCAGGTGGACGGCCAGCTGGTGGCCGGCTGCCTGGTGCCCGCCGCCCTGGCCGCCGACAGCGAGATCAGCACCGTCGAGGGCCTGTCCGCCGCCGGCGGCGCGAGCGCCGTCCAGCAGGCGCTGGCCGCCTCCGGCGCCGTCCAGTGCGGCTACTGCACCCCCGGCATGGCGATGGCGGTGCACGACCTGCTCCAGCGCAACCACCGGCCCACCGAGGTGGAGGCCCGTCAGGCGCTGTGCGGCAACCTCTGCCGCTGCACCGGCTACCGGGGCGTGCTGGCCGCCGTCCAGACCGTCGCGGACGCCCGCGCGGCGGAGGCCGAGGAGGCGGAGGAGGCCGCCGCGCAGGCCGCCGGGCCCGCTCCCGGGGG
>NZ_JBIVVI010001507.1:0-1843 GCF_044757675.1 Kitasatospora sp. NPDC091257 | reverse complement strand
AGACGAAGCCGTCGCGGACGAGCTCCGCGGCCTCGCGGTCGGTGTCGGCGATCACGGTGAAGCAGCTCGCCGCGACGTTCGCCATGGAGAGCTCGGTCGGGGCCGTCGGTGTAGATTCGTCACCAGAGCCAGAACGTCGCTGCTGATGGCGGTCGATCGGCGGTCCGCACCCGTAGGGTGTGCGCCGGTCGAGGGAGAGAGGTCCTCCGACGGTTTGTGCTGCGCAACGGGAAGCCGGTCCACCACGGACCCGGCCGTTCCGGCGTGGCCGTGCACCCGTACGGCCTGACGCACGCGACGCACGCCCGGACCTTTGGCCCCACCCCCATCAGCGAGGAGCAGACGCATGTCGACCGACATCACCGGTGATTTCAAGGTCGCCGACCTTTCCCTGGCGCCGTTCGGCCGCAAGGAGATCCAGCTGGCCGAGCACGAGATGCCCGGTCTGATGGCGATCCGCGCCGAGTACGCCGAGTCGCAGCCGCTGGCCGGCGCCCGCATCACCGGCTCGCTGCACATGACCGTGCAGACCGCCGTCCTGATCGAGACCCTGACGGCGCTCGGTGCCGAGGTCCGCTGGTGCTCCTGCAACATCTTCTCCACCCAGGACCACGCGGCCGCGGCCATCGCCGTCGGCCCGGAGGGCACCCCGGAGAACCCGCAGGGCGTGCCGGTCTTCGCCTGGAAGGGCGAGACCCTGGACGAGTACTGGTGGTGCACCGAGCAGGCCCTGACCTGGCCTGACGGCAAGACCCCGAACATGATCCTGGACGACGGCGGCGACGCCACCCTGCTGATCCACAAGGGCGTCGAGTTCGAGAAGGCCGGTGCCGCGCCGGACCCGTCCACCGCGGACAACGACGAGTTCCGGATCATCCTGGAGCTGCTCAACCGCACCCTCAAGGACACCCCGAACAAGTGGACCGAGGTCGCCGCCACGATCAAGGGCGTGACCGAGGAGACCACCACCGGTGTCCACCGGCTGTACGAGATGCACCGTGACGGCAAGCTGCTGTTCCCGGCCATCAACGTCAACGACGCCGTCACCAAGTCGAAGTTCGACAACAAGTACGGCTGCCGCCACTCGCTGATCGACGGCATCAACCGCGCCACCGACGTCCTGATCGGCGGCAAGGTCGCCGTCGTCTGCGGCTACGGCGACGTCGGCAAGGGCTGCGCCGAGTCGCTGCGCGGCCAGGGCGCCCGCGTGATCATCACCGAGATCGACCCGATCTGCGCGCTCCAGGCCGCGATGGACGGCTACCAGGTCACCACCCTGGAGGACGTCGTCTCGATCGCGGACATCTTCATCACCACCACGGGCAACAAGGACATCATCCTTGCCTCGCACATGGAGCAGATGAAGCACCAGGCGATCGTCGGCAACATCGGCCACTTCGACAACGAGATCGACATCGCGGGCCTGGCGAAGCTGCCCGGCATCGTGAAGACCGAGGTCAAGCCGCAGGTCCACGAGTGGCGCTTCGCCGACGGCCACACCATCATCATGCTGTCCGAGGGCCGTCTGCTGAACCTGGGCAACGCGACCGGCCACCCGTCCTTCGTGATGTCCAACTCCTTCGCCAACCAGACGATCGCCCAGATCGAGCTGTTCACGAAGACCGAGCAGTACCCGATCGGCGTCTACGTGCTGCCGAAGCACCTGGACGAGAAGGTCGCCCGCCTGCACCTCGACGCGCTGGGCGTGAAGCTGACCACCCTGACCCAGGACCAGGCCGACTACATCGGCGTCCCGGTCGACGGCCCGTACAAGGCCGAGAGTTGTTGCACGGTGACACGGTGGCCCAACTGGGCGAGTTCATCGGTTGTCTGACGCAGAGAC
>NZ_JBIVVI010001506.1:0-1844 GCF_044757675.1 Kitasatospora sp. NPDC091257 | reverse complement strand
CGTAGGCCCCGCAGCAGCCGCCCGTACCGGGTCAGCAGCCGCCGGGTCCGAACCCCGGCGGTCCGGGCGCGGGTGGCACCGGCGGAGGCGGCACTCAGCCCGGTGGCGGCGGCACGGGCACCTCGCCGTCGCCGGAGCCGTCCACCACGACCGCCGGACCGAGCCCGTCGTCGAGCGGCTCGGCCGGTCCGACCGGCACGTCCAGCCCGTCGTCCGGTCCGTCCTGAGCGGTCAGAACAGCTTGAGCTTGTCGTCGTCGATGCCGCGCAGCTCGTCGTAGTCCAGCACCACGCAGCCGATACCGCGGTCGGTGGCCAGGACGCGGGCCTGCGGCTTGATCTCCTGCGCGGCGAAGATGCCCTTGACCGGGGCCAGCAGCGGGTCCCGGTTGAGGAGTTCGAGGTAGCGGGTGAGCTGTTCGACGCCGTCGATCTCACCGCGGCGCTTGATCTCGACGGCCACCGTGGCGCCGTCGGCGTCGCGGCAGAGGATGTCGACCGGGCCGATCGCGGTGGGGTACTCGCGGCGGATCAGCGACCAGCCGGCACCGAGCACCTCCATCCGGTCCGCGAGCAGCTCCTGGAGGTGTGCCTCCACGCCGTCCTTGATCAGGCCCGGGTCGACCCCGAGCTCGTGGGACGAGTCGTGCAGCACCTCCTCCAGCGTGATGATGAGCTTCTCGCCGGCCTTGTTCTCCACCGTCCAGACCCCGTCGGCCTCCTTGAGGGCGCACGGCGGGGACATCCAGTTGAGCGGCTTGTAGGCGCGGTCGTCGGCGTGGATGCTGACGCTGCCGTCGGCCTTGACCAGGATCAGCCTGGTGGCGGAGGGCAGATGGGCGGAGAGCCGACCGGCATAGTCGACTGAGCAGCGGGCAATTACGAGACGCACGGTCGACCACGCTAGCCCACCGGGGCCAGTTGATGCGATTCCGCGACGGCTGGGTGAAGAAAGCGCGAACCCGGCCAACATGGAGGTCCTGCGGTCCCGCCACCGCCCCGTCGAGGTCTGGCGCCCCCACCCGCAAGTCGCTACGGTGTGTGACGGCATGCTCGCGGGATCGCTGTCAACGGGGATGGAGACTTCAGATGAACGATCCGACGGGATCCGGCCAATCCGGTGCACCGCAACATATTTCCGAAGCAATCCGCAGGAATGACCGGCCTGCCGCGCCGTTGACTGCCACGCTGTTCTGAGCGCGTTCGGTATCCAGGACGTCACGTCCCGTGGTGCCGCCGCTGTCGCGAAGGTGCCGGAAACCCCTGTCCCTCGGTGTTCCGGACACCCCATGCGAATCCGCCACCCTCACTGTGAGCTTGACCTACGCACGACCACCCGGGCGCCGCGCGGGTGGACCGCGAGAGGAGAATCCATGTCGCTCGACGTCTCACCGGCCCTGCTGGAGAAGGCCGAGCGGGGCGAGGTCGACGAGCGGGAATTCGTCGACTGCGTCCGCGTCTCTTTGCCCTACGCCTGGGACCTGATCAGCTCGCTGGTCGCCCAGGCGAAGGTCGACGGCACCGACTTCGCCGACAACCAGGTGCCGCCGCCCGGCGAGCAGGCCCGCGGCCAGCTGCTGCGCGCGCTCGCCAGCGACGCCATCCGGGGCGCTCTCCAGCGCCACTTCGGGGTTCGGCTGGCCTTCCAGAACTGTCACCGGGTCGCGGTGTTCCTGCCGTCGGACGCCAACGAGGCGCGGTACGACCGCTTCACCTCGGTCCGGGAGCAGCTGCTCAACCAGTCCGAGGAACTGCGGGACTGCTGACCCCGCCGTAGCCCGCTGCGGCGCCGGCCGCATCCCGGCCGCGGCGGAGCCACGATAAATGACGTCTCATCAGAGCGTC
>NZ_JBIVVI010001505.1:0-1844 GCF_044757675.1 Kitasatospora sp. NPDC091257 | reverse complement strand
CTCGCCGACCGCTACCGCGCCGGAGTCGTCCTGGCCTCCCTAATCCTCTGGCTCCGCGAACCAACCAGATGATCATTTGTCAGACACGCCTTAGGCGGAGCTGTCCGGGCGATCATGTGCGGAGCCGGATGACGAGAGCGGCTGCGGTGACGGTGCCGAGGTAGACGTATCCGCGCTTGTCGTATCGGGTTGCGACCGCTCGGGCGTGGTCGGGTGGCCGGGCCACGTTGCCGTGGCCCGGCCCCCTCAGAACCGGGCATGGATACGCCCGCGGCGGACCAGGGCCGTCCGAGTGTTCGGCGGGATCGAAACGGCTGCCTCTGCTACGGCTTCGCGTGGACAAGGCACAGCGTGGCGAGGACGTGGTCGCACGGCAGCGTCGTCACGGCTTCAGTTTGTTGGCCTCCCGGACTTCGTGGAGGTGGATGAGGACGTCGAAGGACTGGGCGATCGCGGTGTCGCGGGGCTTCTCGGGGAACTGCGTGCCGATGTTGAGCGTGGGCCGGGCGACGTTCAACCAGGCGCGCGCGGCGGCCGGGGCCTTGCGGACGTCGAGGTAGAAGTCCTGGTAACCGACCTGGTCGAGGGTGTGCTCGTTCCTGCCGGGCTCGGCGGCGCCCACGGTGAACTTCTTCCAGTCGCCGCCGAGGGCGGCGTCCTTCGACAGGAAGGAGCCCTGGTTGAAGGTGAAGCCGATGGGCAGGTAGTCCTTGCCCATGGTGTCGCGCAGGAACGACCCCTGCGTCTTGGAGTACAGCTCGGGGTTGTCGGAGACGTAGCCGACGTGGTTGTTCTGCGCCGACACCAGGATCTTGTCGCCGGTGTGCTGCCGCCACCAGGCCACGTTCTGGGCCATCACCTCGTCTCGGAACAGCTCGAAATCGGGCAGCGACTTGGGGTCGTTCGGGTCGATGGTGAGGAACTTGGCGGTCTGGGCGATTGAACGGGCGTTCTGCTCGGCCCAGTCGAACGCGTCTCCGCCGGAGCCCTTCCGGCTGCTGACCAGTTCCAGGGCCTGCTGCGCCTTGGCTGCGAGCTGCTGCCGTTCGGCGAGCGGCTTGCCCAGGTAGGCGAAGACGTTGTCGATGGGCCGCAGGCCGGTGTAGAGCTCGTTGAGCCGCGGCAGTGCCTCGGGGTGGTTCTTCTGTACGTAACCGGTCACCCGTTCGAAGAACGCGTCATTCAACGAGGGGGCGCCGATGTCGTCGCCCATGAAGTGCACGGGGCGGTCGGGGTGGTGGCGGTTGTAGTCGCGCATCCACTCGATGAGGCTCACGAACTCCTCGCGGTCCCAGGGCGAGTCGGCGAAGGTCTGCTTGGCGACGCTGCGGGCGTCACCGCCCTTGCCGGTCTGGAGATAGTCGTCGATCTGGAGTCCCGCGGACCAGCTCAGCTCCAGGGCGAAGGTGGTGAAGCCCTTCTCTTCGACAAGGTGGCGGAAGACCCGCTCCTTCATGGTGAAGAACTCGTGGGAGCCGTGGGTGGCCTCGCCGAGGCCGACCACCTTGGCGTTGCCGATCATTGCGGACAGGGCTCGCAGGTCGGCCGTACTTCCGCCGGGCTCGGTCGCACGCAGCGGGTGGGCTGCCCGCTCCAGTGCACGTACCGGATCCTGCTTCCCGTCGGCCGTGGCGGCGGTGGCCGACTGGACCGCCACCGGAACGAGGACCGCCCCCGCCACGGTCACCGCCGTCACCAGCAGCCCCCGCCGACTGATGCGCTTCGGATACCTAATAGCCATGCTTTCTTGCCCCTCAACTTGCGTATGACGACGTGAGAAGATCCTTTCGTGTGATCCGTTGCCCCGCGCTCAGGGCAGCCACCGAACTCTTCCGGGGGCTACC
>NZ_JBIVVI010001504.1:0-1844 GCF_044757675.1 Kitasatospora sp. NPDC091257 | reverse complement strand
CTGAGGACAAGCCCTCGGCCTATTAGTACCGGTCAACTCCACCCCTCACAGGGCTTCCATATCCGGCCTATCAACCCAGTCGTCTACTGGGAGCCTTACCCTCTCAAGGAGGTGGGAGTGCTCATCTCGAAGCAGGCTTCCCGCTTAGATGCTTTCAGCGGTTATCCCTCCCGAACGTAGCCAACCAGCCATGCCCTTGGCAGGACAACTGGCACACCAGAGGTTCGTCCGTCCCGGTCCTCTCGTACTAGGGACAGCCCTTCTCAACACTCCTACGCGCACAGCGGATAGGGACCGAACTGTCTCACGACGTTCTAAACCCAGCTCGCGTACCGCTTTAATGGGCGAACAGCCCAACCCTTGGGACCTACTCCAGCCCCAGGATGCGACGAGCCGACATCGAGGTGCCAAACCATCCCGTCGATATGGACTCTTGGGGAAGATCAGCCTGTTATCCCCGGGGTACCTTTTATCCGTTGAGCGACGGCGCTTCCACAAGCCACCGCCGGATCACTAGTCCCTACTTTCGTACCTGCTCGACCCGTCAGTCTCACAGTCAAGCTCCCTTGTGCACTTACACTCAACACCTGATTGCCAACCAGGCTGAGGGAACCTTTGGGCGCCTCCGTTACTCTTTAGGAGGCAACCGCCCCAGTTAAACTACCCACCAGACACTGTCCCTGATCCGGATCACGGACCCAGGTTAGACATCCAGCACGACCAGAGTGGTATTTCAACGACGACTCCACCAAGACTGGCGTCAAGGCTTCAAAGTCTCCCACCTATCCTACACAAGCCGAACCGAACACCAATATCAAGCTATAGTAAAGGTCCCGGGGTCTTTCCGTCCTGCTGCGCGAAACGAGCATCTTTACTCGTAATGCAATTTCACCGGGCCTATGGTTGAGACAGTCGAGAAGTCGTTACGCCATTCGTGCAGGTCGGAACTTACCCGACAAGGAATTTCGCTACCTTAGGATGGTTATAGTTACCACCGCCGTTTACTGGCGCTTAAGTTCTCAGCTTCGCCCGGACGAATCCAAGCTAACCGGTCCCCTTAACGTTCCAGCACCGGGCAGGCGTCAGTCCGTATACATCGCCTTACGGCTTCGCACGGACCTGTGTTTTTAGTAAACAGTCGCTTCTCGCTGGTCTCTGCGGCCACCCCCAGCTCGGAGTGCAAGACTCGTCACCAGGAATGGCCCCCCTTCTCCCGAAGTTACGGGGGCATTTTGCCGAGTTCCTTAACCATAGTTCACCCGAACGCCTCGGTATTCTCTACCTGACCACCTGAGTCGGTTTGGGGTACGGGCCGCCATGAAACTCGCTAGAGGCTTTTCTCGACAGCATAGGATCATCCACTTCACCACAATCGGCTCGGCATCAGGTCTCAGCCTCAATGAGTGACGGATTTGCCTATCACTCGGCCTACACCCTTACCCCGGGACAACCACCGCCCGGGCTGGACTACCTTCCTGCGTCACCCCATCGCTCACCTACTACCCCGTTGGGTCACCGGCTCCACCACTTCCCTTTGCCCGAAGGCTCCAGGACGGCTTCACGGGCTTAGCATCAAGAGGTTCAGCGTTGGCGCTTCAAAGCGGGTACGGGAATATCAACCCGTTGTCCATCGACTACGCCTGTCGGCCTCGCCTTAGGTCCCGACTTACCCTGGGCAGATCAGCTTGACCCAGGAACCCTTGGTCAATCGGCGCAAGAGTTTCCCACTCTTGTATCGCTACTCATGCCTGCATTCTCACTCGTATACCGTCCACGACTGGTTTCCACCGCCGCTTCACCCGGCACACGACGCTCCCCTACCCATCACAGCAGGCGTTGGCCCT
>NZ_JBIVVI010001503.1:0-1850 GCF_044757675.1 Kitasatospora sp. NPDC091257 | reverse complement strand
CCACCCCTCCCTCGGCTACCTGGCCGGCACCGACGCGGACCGCGCCGCCGACCTCCGGAACGCCTGGCTCGACCCCACCGTCGACGCCGTCATCTGCGCCCGCGGCGGGTACGGCGTGCACCGCATGGCCGACCTGCTCGACTGGACCGCGATGCGCGCCGCCGGGCCCAAGCCCTTCATCGGCTTCAGCGACGTCAGCTCCCTCCACGAGGCGTTCGCCCAGCGCCTCGGCCTCGCCACCCTGTACGGACCGCTGGCCGCCGGGGCCTCCTTCGTCTCCGACGGCCCGACCGCCGAGCACCTCCGCCGCACCCTCTTCGACCCCGCCGCCGTCACCGTCCTCACGTCACCCACCGCCGCCCCGCTCGTCCCCGGCCGGGCCCGCGGCGTCACGGCCGGCGGCTGCCTCCACGTCCTCACCGCCGAGCGCGGCACGCCTGCCGCCCGGGCCTCGTACGAGGGAGGCATCCTGCTGCTCGAAGACGTGAACGAGCACCCCTACCAGCTCGACCGCCTGCTCACCCAGCTCCTGCGCTCCGGTGCCCTCGACGGCGTGGCCGGTGTCGCCCTCGGCTCCTGGGAGGGCTGCGGACGGCCGGAACGGGTCCGGGACGTGATGCTCGACCGGCTCGGCGGGCTCGGCGTCCCCGTGCTCTGGGAACTGGGCTTCGGCCACTGCCCGTCCACCCTCACCGTCCCGCTCGGCGTTCCCGCCCTGCTCGACGCCGACGCCGGCACCCTCACCCTGGACCTGCCCGCCCTCGCCGAACGCTGAGCCGGCTCGGCCCGGCGGCCCTGTGCCCGGCACGGGGCCGCGCCGAGCACGGGCGTGCTCAGTAATACGGGCGCGCTCAGTAAGGTGCGGCCATGAACGAGGACCGCCTCACCGCCCTTGCCCTCGCTTTCCTCCGCGGCCCGGGCAGCAACGCCCGCACGATCCTGGGACTTGCCGGCCCGCCCGGCGCCGGCAAGTCCACCCTGGCCCGCCACCTGGTCGCCGAGGTCGAGCGTGCCGAAGGCCCCGGCACCGCCGCCTACGTCCCGCTCGACGGCTTCCACCTCTCCGGCGCCCAGCTCGACCGCCTCGGCCTGACCCACCGCAAGGGCGCCCCGGTCACCTTCGACGCCCACGGCTACCTCGCCCTGCTGCGCCGCATCGCCGGCGACCGGTTCCAGGACATCTACGTCCCGGACTTCGACCGCACCCTGGACGAACCGGTCGCCGCCCGCCACGTGGTCCGCCCGCACACCCGGCTCGTCATCACCGAGGGCAACTACCTCGCCTCCGCCGACACGCCCTGGTCCGATGCCCGCCGACTCCTGCGCGAGCTCTGGTACGTGCACACGGATGACGAGGTCCGCGAGGAGCGTCTGCTCCGGCGGCACCGCGACGGCGGCCGCGACGAGGCCACCGCGCGCCAGTGGGTCACCGGCAACGACCACCCCAACGGCGCGTACGTGAAGCCCGGGCGGGCGCTCTGCACCCGCACCGTCTCCGGGACGGGTTTGCCTTCGACCCCGGACAGGGGTAGTGTTTCCTAGTCGCTCGGCAGGGAGCACCGGACACGCATCGGCGCGGACGGTCCCGGAGCGGCCAATCCCCAGAAACACCACTTCCGGTTCGTGCCGGTCGTTTTCGCTTTTCGCGTCTCGACCTGGTGCTTATTCGGCGTGCACGTTTTATCGGATTGCGGTCGGATTCGCTTTTCGGAGCGGGGATCGGCTAGAGTTTGAAACGTCGGACGGGGCGTCAAGCCCCGGAAGACACCGGCGAGTTGGATGAACGAAGCCCCGGAAACGGAGCGGAAAACATCTGATAAGCTGGAAACACGAAAGAACGAAGCCCGGAG
>NZ_JBIVVI010001502.1:0-1862 GCF_044757675.1 Kitasatospora sp. NPDC091257 | reverse complement strand
CCCCTCGACGGGCTCCGCGACGGCCTGGTACGCGGAGTCGGCGGCCCGTTGCAGGGCGGCCCGCAGCTGGTCGGCGCCGCCGCCCTCGGCGAGCGTCTCGGCGGTCCCGCGCAGCCACTGGGCGAGGATCACCCCGGAGTTCCCGCGGGCGCCGACCAGCGCGCCGCGGGCCATCGCCCGGACCGTGTCCGCCAGCCCGGGGGCCGTCCCGACGGCGGGGTCGGCGAAGCGGCTCTCCACCTCGGCGGCGGCGGACTCGACGGTCAGATAGAGGTTGGTGCCGGTGTCGCCGTCCGGGACGGGGTAGACGTTGAGCGCGTCGATCTCCTCGCGGGCCTGGCCGAGCGCCCGCAGGGCGAGCTGGCACCAGGTGCGCACGGCCGGGGCGTCGAGCGTGTGCAGCACCAGGTCTCCTCCGGATGGGACGCCGCGGTGGCCCGAGGGGCGGCGGCGAGGGGTGATACCGGCAGGTTATCGGGGGTCGGGCGGGGCCGTCCGGGCCGACGACCGGAGCGATCACTCGGCCGGTCATGGTAGTTTCGTGGGACGGAAGCAAGCGTTGTATGCTCTTCCGGTTGCCTGGAACCGTCCAGGCTCACCCCCTCGTCCAGTCTGGTCCACGCGAGTGTTCTGGTGGTCGAGCGGGGTTTTCGAAAGTATCTGATCTGAAGTCTTGGAGTGACTCCTGTGGCTGCCAACTGCGACGTCTGCGGCAAGGGGCCGGGCTTCGGCAACAGCATCTCCCACTCTCACCGCCGTACCCCCCGTCGTTGGAACCCCAACATCCAGACGGTGCGCGCTGTGATTGGGCGGACGCCGAAGCGGCTCAACGTCTGCACCTCGTGCATCAAGGCCGGTAAGGTCTCGCGCTGACGCGCAGACCGGCAAGCCGGTCCTCCAGTGAGCCGGTTCATCCTCGGATGAGCCGGCTTCACTGTTTCCGTGGCCGGCTCTGCCGTTTTCCGGACCCACCGACAGTGGGCGGACTCCTCCCAGGAGCCCGCCCACTGCCGTCTTCCGGGGTCCTCAGCGCCAGCGCCAGGCGTGGTCGACCGGGCCGATGCCGGCGCCCAGGGCGAAGCCCCCGGCGATCGCGCCGGTGATGTACTCCTTGGCCGAGGCCACCGCCCGCGGCAGCGGCTCGCCCTTGGCCAGTCCGGCCGCGATCGCGCTGGCCAGGGTGCAGCCGGTGCCGTGGGTGTGCCGGTTGTCGTAGCGGGGCGCCCGGAACCAGTGCACCTCGTCCGGTCCGCCGTACAGCAGGTCGGCGGCCTCGCCCGGCAGGTGGCCGCCCTTGACCAGCGCCCAGCGCGGGCCGAGGTCGACCAGCGCCCTGGCGGCGTCCAGCATCTGCGACTCGTCCTCGACGGTCAGCCCGGTGAGCTGGGTCACCTCGTGCAGGTTGGGGGTGGCCAGGGTGGCGACCGGCAACAGCTTCTCGCGGACGGTGGCGACGGCCTCGGCGACCAGCAGCGCGTCCCCGTGCTTGGAGACCCCGACCGGGTCGACCACCACCGGGGCGTCCACCCCGGCCAGCAGCTCGGCGACGGTCTCGACGAGTTCGACCGAGGCGAGCATGCCGGTCTTCACGGCCTGCACCCCGATGTCGTCCACCACGCTGCGGAACTGCGCCCGGACGGCTTCCGCGGGCAGCTCCCAGTAGCCCTGGACGCCGAGCGAGTTCTGCGCGGTGACGGCGGTGATCACGCTCATGCCGTGGACGCCGAGGGCGAGCATCGCCTTGAGGTCGGCCTGGATTCCGGCGCCGCCGCCGGAGTCGGAGCCGGCGACGGTGAGCACCCGGGGAGGCGCGAGGCGGGCGGTGGCGTCGGAGGGGCCGTGCGAAGCGCTTCGGCCGGGGG
>NZ_JBIVVI010001501.1:0-1862 GCF_044757675.1 Kitasatospora sp. NPDC091257 | reverse complement strand
CCCCCGGCGCGCGCAGCCACCCCGCGCGCCCGCCGCCCAGCACCCGCCCCAGGAGCCGCACCAACCCGTGCGCCGGCCGCGCCCGTCCCGTCGGCCGCGCCCGTCCCGTCGCCCGGCACCCGCTCCGCGCGTGCCCCTGACGCCGCCCCGCGCACCCGTCACATCGCGGCGAGCACCGCCGAGTACACGTCCGGGTGGGTGAAGCGGAAGCCCGCGTCCAGCAGCCGCCGCGGCACCACCCGGTGGCTGCCGACCACCTCGATCGCCAGCTCGCCCAGCACCGCCTTGAGCACCGCCTCCGGCACCGGGAACGGCGTCGGCCGCCGCAGCGCCCGGCCCAGCGCGGTGGTCAGCTCGGCGTTGGTCGCCGGGTTCGGCGCGGTGAGGTTGAAGGCGCCGGAAAGGTCGTCGTGGTCGATCAGGAACCGCAGCGCGGCCACCTCGTCGTGCAGCGAGATGAAGCTCCAGTACTGCCGCCCGTCGCCGAGCCGCCCGCCGAGACCCAGCTTGAACAGCGGGAACAGCCGCCCGCCCGCCCCGCCGGCCGCGGACAGCACCATGCCGGTGCGCGGGTGGACGACCCGGATCCCGGCCCGCTCGGCCGGCCGGGCGGCGTCCTCCCACTCCCGGCAGACCTCGGCCAGGAAGTCGTCGCCGGCGGGGGAGTCCTCGTCGATCACCCGGTCGCCGGTCTGCCCGTACCAGCCGACCGCGGAGGCGCTCACGAGGACCTGCGGCGGCTCCTTGAGCCCGGCCAGGGCGACGGCCAGCGTCTCGGTGCCGTACACCCGGCTCTCCCGGATCTCCCGCTTGTAGGAGTCCGTCCAGCGGCGGTCGCCGACCCCGGCGCCGGCCAGGTGCACCACGGCCTGAACCCCGGTCAGTCCGTCCCGTTCGACCTCGCCGAGCAGCGGGTTCCAGCCGATCGCGGTGCTGCCGTCCGGCCGTGGGCCGGTCTTCGAGCGGTGCCGGACCAGCCGGACCACCTCGTGGCCGTCCGCCAGCAGGGAGCGGACGAGCGCCGAACCGATCAAACCCGTGGAACCCGTGACAGCGATGCGCATGCGCCCATCCTCGCAGCTCCCGCGCGCTCCCGCGGTGTTCCCGACCGGCCGTCACCTCCGCGTGCGCCGTTAGCATGACGCGCATGCCTGACGACGATCTGATCATCCGTACGGCGCGGAGCGAGGACGAGCGCGAACTCGCCGTCCTCAACCACGCGGCCTGGTCCGTCCTGTCCGACGTCTCCCCGCAACCGCCCGTCGAGGACCCGCTCTTCGACGAGCGGCACGCCCCCGAGCACTACCTGCTGGCCGTGCTGGACGGCCGGATCGTCGGTTACATCCGGCAGGTCCCGGCCACCCGGCTGGCGAGCAACCGGCACGTGCGGCAGATCCAGGGCCTGGCCGTCGACGGCACCGTCCGCGGCCGGGGCATCGGCCGGCGGCTGGTCGACGCGGCCTGTGCGGCGGCCCGGGCCGAGGGCGCCCGCAAGATGAGCCTGCGGGTGCTCGGGTGGAACGCTCCGGCCCGCCGCCTCTACGAGAGCTGCGGCTTCGTCGTCGAGGGCTCGCTGGCCGAGGAGTTCCTGATCGACGGCCGGTACGTGGACGACATCTGGATGGCCCGCGGCCTGGCCGACTGAGCGGCAGGGCAGCCGCCCTGCCCGCACCCGCGCGGTCCTCCCGCCCCGCCCGCGCGCCGGCCGTTCGAACAGGCCTGCCGCCAAGGGAGGTTGGCCGCCCGCCGGGCGGTGCAGAGTCGTGACAGTCCCGACCTGTCTGGAGCGCCGCCGTGCCGGGTACCGTACGCCCGTGAGCAACTCGACGCCTCCCGGGTGGTACCCGGTCCCGGGTGCGGAC
>NZ_JBIVVI010001500.1:0-1865 GCF_044757675.1 Kitasatospora sp. NPDC091257 | reverse complement strand
AGTCAGTGCGCACCGACTACGCCTCGTCGCCGGACTGCCGCAACGCGCTGTGGGCGACCTCGTCGAGCCTGAACTACGAGGACGAGCAGTCCCCGAACTGGTCGCCGTCCTGCTGCAGCACGGCGACTGCGGCCCGCTGGCCCCGCGCGCCGAACTCCTCGCGGCGGCCCGGTCCGGCGCGCCCGGCCCCTACGGCCCGTACCTGCGCTGCCTGGCCGCGGGCCTGCGGCGGCTGCCCAGCCACTACGGCGGCGTGCTGGTCGCGGGCCCGGCGCAGGACTGCGACCTCGCCGCGTACGCCCCGGGCGCGGTGCTGACCGAGCGGGCCCCGGTGACCGGCCTGGCGGCGCCCGGAGCGGATCTGGGGGAGGACATCGGGATCGAGTTCGCCATCTGGTCCGTCAGCGGCCGCCGCAGCTCGGCCTTCGGCGGTCCGGGCGACCAGCCGACGGTGATCTTCGCCCCGGGCACGGAGTTCGAGGTGGTCGAGGTCGAGCCGGCCGCCCCGGAGGAGGGCCGTCCGGCCCGGGTGCTGCTCCACGAGATCGGCGGCGTCCGCCCGGGCCCGGACCGGCTGCGCACCTGGCTCGCCCGCCGCGACGCCGTCGCCCCCGCCGACCGCGTCCGCCCCGCCGACCCCTCCCGCTACGCCCTGGACCTGGGCGCCGCCTGACGGTCGATCGTTCCTAGAGGTCGAACAGCGCGTCCTGCGGCTCGGGATCGGGTGCGAGCACGGCGCGCGGGCGCCTGACGGCCTGGCGCCACTTCGTGCCGTCGGGCGCCTCGTCCCAGAGCTCGGCGAGCTCGGACCCCCCGGCGACCACGCGGTCGAGTGCCTCGACGGCGAGCGGCCGCAGGTCGGTGGCGAGGACGGGAAGCGCCCCGCGCGTGCCCCGGTGAACCCCGGGCCGCCGGTCGGCCGTCGGACGGAACGTAGGGCTGTGGTGATCGGCAGGAGGAGTACGGGGATGGGCGAGACGGTGAACGGCGGGTTCCGGCTGGCGGCGGTGTTCGACGCGGTGGATCCGGTGACCGGGCCCGGGTTCGCACCGGACCGGCCGCGGCTGGCGGCGGGGGCGGATCGCGAGGCCGTCGCCCGGTACCTGCGGGCCGGGGCGACGGTGCTGCTGACGCCGATGCTGATGGACGACGTGGTCGACCCGGGGCGGCGCGGCGTCGTGCCGATGGGCTTCCGCACCGACGGCCGGTGGATCTGGACCGACACCGTGACGTACTACCTGGAGGAGTACGGGCTGGCGCCCGACCCCGAGTTGCTCGCCCACGTGCGCGAGCAGCTCGACGAGCCGTGGACGCAGCCCTCGGCGGCGGTGCTGGAGCAGGCCGTGTCCTTCGTGCTGTCCCCGCCGGAGGCGGCCGCGGAGCCGGTCTGGACGGTCGGGACCTGAAGCGCGCCGGCCGGCCGAACCGGTCCGGCTGAACCGGTTCGGCCACGCGGGCCGTAGCTCCCCACAGGAGTGTCGTCGAACGCAGGGGATGCATGGTGGGCGAGGAGCAGCGCGGCGAGCCGGAGCGGAGGGCGGGCGGCTTCCAGCTCCCGGCGGTGAACTGGGCGTTGGCGGCCGAGGCGGACCCCGGGGAGCCGGCGGAGCCGGCGCAGGAGCCCGCGAGCGCCGCGACGGCGGTGCTCCCGGTGCCGTCGGGTGCCGGTGCGGGTGCCGGTGCCGCGGGCGCCGCGACGGGCGGGGCACGGACCGGACCGAAGCCCGAGGCCGGACCGAAGCCCGAGGCCGAGGCCGAGGCCGAGGCGGAGCCCGAGTCTGCGGCGCCGACGGGTATCGGGCCGGCGCCGCTGAGATCGGCCGAGCGGCGGGTAGGGGGAGGGGGTTCGTAGGCGTGTAGTTCTC
>NZ_JBIVVI010001499.1:0-1867 GCF_044757675.1 Kitasatospora sp. NPDC091257 | reverse complement strand
CCTCGACCGCGGACAGCGAGGGCAGTTGCACGCAGGCCGAGAGCACCACCGCGTCCGCCTCGGCGTGGGCGAGACCGCGGGCGATGGCGGTCAGCGGGGCCAACCTGGCGATCGTCCTCGGTGCGCTGTTGGGCGCGCCCGGGCAGGCCGGCACCCCGGAACGGCACGGGCTGGCCGCGCTGCTGGGGCTGTCACTGCGCACCGGTGCGCTGCTCGGCACCGCGCTGACCCTGGCCTTCGTCACCGTCTGCCGGCCCGAGCCCAGCGTGCTGCGGGCCGCCGGGACGGGGCTGATCGGCATGCTGGCCCTGGCCGCCGGCCGTCCCCGCAAGGCGGTGCCCGCGCTCGCCGGAGCGGTCCTGGTGCTGGTCCTGCTGGACCCGTTCCTGGCCCGCTCGTTCGGCTTCCTGCTGTCGGTGCTCGCCACCGCCGGGCTGCTCGTCCTCGGACCGCACTGGGCCGAGGCCCTGCGGGCCCGCCGCTGGCCGTACCACCTGGCAGGCGCGCTCGCGGCCACGGCGGCCGCCCAGGCCCTGTGCGCGCCGGTGACGGTGGTGCTGTCCGGGCACATCAGCCTGGTCGGCATCCCCTGCAACCTGCTGGCCGAGCCGGCGGTGGCCCCGGCGACGCTGCTCGGCTTCGGGGTGCTCGCCCTGCAGCCGCTCCTTCCGGACCTGGCCCGTCTGCTCGCGGAACCGGCCGGAGTGCCGGCCGGCTGGCTCTCCCTCGTGGCACGCCGTGGTGCCGGGATTCCGGGCGGCCAACTGGACTGGCCGGGAGGGTGGTTCGGGACGGCGACGGTCGCGATGGCCGTCCTGGCCGGCTGCTGGGCGGCGCCGCTCCTGCTGCCCCGACGGGCGCAGCCCGGCAGCCCGCCGCCGGCGTTCGGGCGGCGGCGCTGGGCGCGGGCCCTGGTGACGGGGGCGCTGACGGCGGTCCTGCTGGCCGTGCTGCTGCGCCCGCCGCAGCTCACCCGGATCGCCACCGGCTGGCCGCCACCGGGGTGGCGATTGGTGATGTGCGACGTCGGACAGGGAGACATGCTGGCCCTGGCGGCGGGGGCGCCGGACAGCGCGGTGGTGATCGACGCCGGGCCGGATCCGAACGCCGCGGACAGATGCCTGCGCGACCTCGGCATCACGACGGTTCCCTTACTGCTGCTGACGCACTTCCACGCCGACCACGTCGAGGGCGTGCCGGGGGTGCTGCGGGGCCGCAGGGTCGGCGCGGTCGAGGGCACCACCTTGGACGATCCACCGGGCGAGGCCGCCCGGGTGGCGGGCTGGGCGGCAGGCGCGGGCCTCCCGCTGCTGAGAGCCGGTCGAGGTGAACGGCGGTCGGCCGGCGCCGGGTTGGCCTGGGACGTGGTGTGGCCCGTCCCCGGCTCGGCGGTCGAGGCGCCGGGCCCGAACAACGCAAGCGTCGCCTTGATGGTGGCACTGACAGGAGGACTACGGATGGCACTGCTCGGCGATCTCGAACCGCAGGCCCAGTCGGCACTGCTGGGCCGGATGGGGAAGGCCGATGTCGTGAAGGTGGCGCATCACGGATCGGCCCACCAGGACTGGGACTTGGCGGGTGCCCTGCGGCCCCGGCTGGCCCTCATCTCCTGCGGCGAGGGCAACCCGTACGGTCACCCGTCCCCGAGGACGGTCGACCACCTGCGCGCACTCGGCGCCACCGTGCTGCGCACCGACCGGGAGGGGGACATCGCGGTGACGGGCGACTCCCCGGCCACCCTCGGCGTCGCCGTCCGTCCCCGGCCCGCCCACGCGGCCCGCCGTCCCGGCGCCCACGCCGGGCCCGGTGGCGCTGACGGGCACGGCCCCGCACCCCACGCCCACCCCGCGCAGACCCCCGGCACCCC
>NZ_JBIVVI010001498.1:0-1870 GCF_044757675.1 Kitasatospora sp. NPDC091257 | reverse complement strand
CGCTCCACCGGGGGTCCTGTCGGGTCAGGCCAGGGTGGCGATGACGCCGTTGACCTTGTCGGTCACGGCCTTCGGCAGCGGGACGTAGCCCTTCTCGCCGATGGCCTTCTGACCCGCGTCGCTGGCGGTGTAGGTCAGGAAGGACTTCAGGGTGTCGAGGGTCTCGGCCTTGTTGCCCTTGTCGCAGACGATCTCGTAGGTGACCAGGACCAGCGGGTAGGAACCCTCTTCCTTGGTCGCGTAGTCGAGCTTCAGCGCGAGGTCGCTGCCGGTGCCGGCGGCCTGCGCCTTGGCGATCGTGGAGGCGGCGTTCTCGGCGGTGGCCTCGACCGGCTTGGTGGCGCCCGTGTTGATCGCGGCGCTCTTCAGGCTGTTGGTCTGGGCGTAGGCCAGCTCGACGTAGCTGATCGAGTTCTTGACCTGCTTCACCTGGGCCGAGACACCGGCGCTGCCGTTGGCCGACTGGCCGCCCTTGCCCGCCCAGGCCTTGCCGGCCGGGTAGGACCAGGCGCCGCCGCCGGCGGCGGCGAAGTACTTGGTCAGGTTCTCGGTGGTGCCGGCGTCGTCCGAGCGGTGGAAGGTCTGGATCTCGGTGTCCGGCAGCTTGGCGCCCGGGTTCAGGGCCGCGATCGCCGGGTCGTTCCACTTGGTGATCTGCGAGTCGAAGATCTTGGCGGAGGTCGGGCCGTCCAGGACCAGGTTGTCGACACCGTCGACGTTGTAGACCAGCGAGATCAGACCGCCGACCATCGGCAGGTCGATGCCCTGGCCGCCGGTGCAGACCGCCTTGGAGGCGTCGACCTCGGCCGGCTTCAGGGCCGAGTCGGAGCCGGCGAACTGGATCTTGCCCTGGTTGAACTGCTGGATGCCGGCACCGGAGCCGCCACCCTGGTAGTTGATGGTGCTGCCGGAGCAGGCGGCGGCGAAGCTGGTCTTCCAGACGTCCATCGCCGCGCCCTGCGCGGTCGAACCGGCGGCGATCAGCGAACCGGCCTTGCCACAGTTGATCGCGGCGGCGGGCGCGGCGGAACCGCCGGAGCCGCCGGACGCGGTCGTGTTGTTGTTGTTGTCCGACCCGCAGGCGGCGAGCGACAGCGAGCTGACGAGCGCCATGGCACCGATCGCGAGGGCCTTGGAGCGGCCGTTCCGCTGGAGCTTCACAGGGGTGTCCCTTTCTGTGGCATTGCCCTTGCGCGGGCCGTACGGCTACGGCGGCCCAGCACGGGTTTTGCTGTGGTCCGGGGCCCGTTCGGCCCTCCGGTGGTCCCGAAGTTAGGCCGGGTAAGTGACACGACAGCCGGTCGCAAGTGAACGGGGAGTGAACCTCGAACGGATGACAGGAAACTACGTCAGGTAGTAACGGTTGCGTCACGGCAAGGGCGCGGGAAGATCACTTCCACCGTTCCTTCACCGGTGCCGCCCCGGCCGCCCGCACCGGCTTCGCCCCCAGGAGCGCCAGCAGCGCGTCGATCAGCGACCGGTCGTGATCGTGGGTGAGCCGGGCCCGCGCCTTCCCGGCCGGCAGCCACTCCAGCCGGTCCACCTCCCGGTTGGGCCGGAAGGACCCGCTGGAGGGCACCGCCGCCCAGTAGCGGACCTCCTTGGGACGGCCCTGCACCCGGTAGTGCTGGGTGGGCAGCTCCGGGCCCAGCAGGCAGCGGAACCCGGTCTCCTCCCGGACCTCGCGCAGCGCCGCGTCGACCACGCCCTCACCGGCTTCGAGCTTGCCCTTCGGCAGACTCCAGTCGTCGTACTTGGGCCGGTGGATCACCGCGATCCGCGGCCGCCCCAGCCGGCCGCTCTTCTTCGGCCGGCCCGGCAGCCACAGCACCGCGCCCGCCGCCAGCACCACCGGGGCGTGCCCCACCAC
>NZ_JBIVVI010001497.1:0-1874 GCF_044757675.1 Kitasatospora sp. NPDC091257 | reverse complement strand
CGATCCTCCAAGCCGTACGCACCGACGAGCACGGCGACCTGCTCGACCTGCTCGGCTCCACCACTGCCCAGCGCATCGGCCTACGCCTCCCGCCCTCGCGCTGCGCCGCACGGCCCTCCAGCCCTCGGTCGCCGGGTTCCAGCCGAAGTGGCTGCTGCGGCAGGCGGCCCTGGCCTGGCTGGACCCGCAGATCGCGCTCCACCCGAAGATCGGCAGCGCCGACGGCACGATCCTCCAAGCCGTACGCACCGACGAGCACGGCGACCTGCTCGACCTGCTCGGCTCCACCACTGCCCAGCGCATCGGCCTACGCCTGCCGCCCGAGGCCGAACGCCCCGACCACCCACTGTGGCACGGCGAGGACTGGATCCGTCCGGCCGCCCTGACCGCATGGCTCGACCAACCCGCACCCTGCCCTCGACCCTCCGCCGTCACCCTCAGCAGCCCACCGCCCCCGCCCGCCCTGGATCGCCCACCGCTGCCCGCCGCACGGCACCGGCGCCGTGCTGCCCGCCGACACGTCGCCGCCCTGGCAGCGCTCAACATCGCCCACCAGCTGCTCCCCGGCACGGCCATCCCGCACGCCCGGGCGACCGCCGCCGATCCGGAGCTCGACGAGACGCTCACCGACCTGGCCCGCCGGGCCTGCGCGGTCCCCCTCGTCAGCGGCGCCTCCCAGCCCATGAGCCAGGCCCTCGCCCACTTCCTGCGGCTGCGAGGGCGCCGTGCGACGGCCGTGTACGGCGTCCAGGAGGGGCGCCCCGGGCCCCGGTACTGGGTGGAGACCTCCACGGCCCACGTGGACGTCCACGGTGCGGAAACCCCTCTCACACCCGCCCCGGACATGACGGACCATCACCTGTCGAACTCCCGTCCGATCACGCGACGTTAGAGCAGACCGGGCTGCTCGCTCGCGTACCATGCGGGCCAGCGGCCCGGCCCGCCGGCACCGACCGAACCGCCGCCCGGCCGCCGTCACGGCGAGAACACACCGCACCCGGAGGACCCGTGCTCAACCCCAGCGAGATCGACGCACTCTTCGACCCGGACCTGCCCGAGCCGTCCTTCTGGGAGCAGCAGTACCCCGCCCGCCAGCTGCCTGCCGGCGCGGAGGTCACCCGGTTCTGCCCCAGCCCCACCGGCCACGCGCACATCGGCGGCATCCACGTCGCCGCGATCGACGCGGCCATCGCCCACCAGAGCGGTGGCGTGTACTTCGTGCGCATCGAGGACACCGACCAGGCCCGCGAAGTCGAAGGCGCCGTCGACCGTTTCGACCGCGCCTTTTGGCACTTCGGCGTCGCCTCCGACGAGACCGACGCCACCGGCCTCTACGGGCCCTACACCCAGTCCCAGCGCGCCCGCATCTACCAGACCTACGTCCGCGAGCTGATGCGCCAGGGCCGCGCCTACCCGTGCTTCGCCACGAAGGACGAACTCGAGGCACTGCGCGCCGACCAGCTCGCCACGAAGGTGCCCAGCGGCTACTACGGCCAGTGGGCTCCCTGGCGCGACGCCGACGACGACTCGGTCCGCGAACAGCTCGCCGCCGGCGTCCCGCACGTCGTGCGGTTCCGCTCACCGGGCACCGACGCGGGACGCACCACCTTCACCGACAGGATCCGCGGCACCATCGAGATGGACGACGCCCGCGCCGACACCGTCATCCTCAAGACCTCCGCCAGCCCGCTGCGCCTGCCCACCTACCACCTCGCCCACGCCGTCGACGACCACCTGATGGGCGTCACCATCGTGATCCGGGGCGACGAATGGCTCTCCTCGGTCCCCGTCCACCACCAGCTCTTCGATGCCCTCGGCTTCCCGCGCCGTCGACGACCACCTGATGGGCGTCACCATCGTGATCCGGGGCGACG
>NZ_JBIVVI010001496.1:0-1876 GCF_044757675.1 Kitasatospora sp. NPDC091257 | reverse complement strand
CCCCGGCCCCGGCGGTACCGGAACCACCCAGGGCGGCGGCCCCGACCCCCAGGCGGCGGTGCCCAAGGGCACCCCGATCGGCGACGGTTCCAACGCGGACACCGGACCGCAGCCGAACCAGCCCAAGCCCGAGAAGCTCAAGCCGGGCGAGCGGCCGCCGCAGTTCGTGGTCTTCTCCTGGGACGGCGCCGGCGGCACCGAGGACGGCCAGTTCCCCCGCTTCCTGAAGCTGGCGGAGCAGCACAAGGCCACCATGACCTTCTTCCTCTCGGGCATCTACGCCCTCCCCAAGGGCAAGGCCGACCTGTACCACCCGCCGAAGCACTCGGTCGGCGCCTCCGACATCCCGTACCTGTCGGACGGCGCGGTGAAGAGCACGCTCAAGCTCATCAGCCAGGCCTGGCTGGCCGGGCACGAGATCGGCACCCACTTCAACGGGCACTTCTGCTCCAGCCGTCCGGACAAGAACGGGGTCAACATGTGGACCCCCGAGGACTGGCAGAGCGAGATCGACCAGGCGGTCGGCTTCGTCACCCAGTGGCGGACCAACACCGGCTTCACCGACGTCGACCCGCTCCCCTTCGACTACAAGAAGGAGCTCATCGGCGGCCGCACCCCGTGCCTGGAGGGCCAGAAGGCGCTGCTGCCGACCATCGCCAAGCTGGGCTGGAAGTACGACGCCAGTTCCTCGGGCGGCTTGCAGATATGGCCGCAGAAGGTGCAGGACGGCAAGGTCTGGGACTTCCCGCTGCAGTCCATCCCGTTCCCCGGGCACACCTTCCAGGTCCTGTCGATGGACTACAACATCCTGGCCAACCAGTCCAGCGGCAGCACCAAGGGCGACCCGGCCAAGTACGGCGACTGGCGCACCCAGGCCACCAACTCCTACCTGGCGGGCTTCGAGCGCGCGTACAACAGCAACCGCGCGCCGTTCTTCATCGGCAACCACTTCGAGCAGTGGAACGGCGGTATCTACATGGACGCCGTCGAGGAGACCCTCAAGACCGTCGCGGGCAAGCCCGACGTCCGACTGGTCTCCTTCAAGCAGTTGGTCGAGTGGCTGGAGGTGCAGGACCAGTCCACCCTGCGCAAGCTGCGCTCGCTCAACGTCGGCCAGGCGCCGGCGGGCGGCTGGGAGAGCTTCCTCGGCACGGCGGGCTGACGCGCCGAGGGCGCAGGAGCGGGCCACCGGCACCGGCCGGCGGGGGGCGGAGCCCTCGCCGGCCGTTGTCGTCCCGGCCGTTGGCGTGCCGGCCGCTGGTGTTCCGACCCGCTCCCGGGCCCGGCCGGCTACTCGGCGGCGAGGGCGTCCGCGAGCAGGATGCGGACGATGCGGTCCGCCCCGGCCCCGCCCCAGAGGATCGAGTAGTGGTTGGTGCCGGGCACCGGTGCGGCGGGCACCCGTTCCGTGTCCAGCCGGGCCAGTTCGAGCCGCGCGCGGTCGTAGAGGCCCTGCGGCTCGTCGAGCAGGCCGCGCTCGGCCCAGAGCAGGTCGGCCGGGCAGGGCAGCCGGTGCACGGCGCCGGCCGCTTCCTCGTCCAGCAGGACCTGGGCGCCGTCGATCTGGACGGCCTCCAGCACGCAGGAGGAGCGCAGTTCGGGCTCCGTGCCGACGAGGTCGCGCTGGGTGTAGGCATCGATCCCCTCGGTCCACTCGCCGGCGAAGGCGGGGTGCCCGCGCCAGAACTCCCGGTAGGCGTCCCGGTCCGGGAAGGTCGTGGACAGCCGGGCCAGCGCGGGGCCGAGCACCGCGGCCAGGGCGTCCTCCTCACGGACGCCCTGCGGCAGCGGGAAGGTCACCGCTCCGTCGACCAGCAGGACGCGGCGGACCAGGCCGGGGTGCCGGACGGCGGCCAGGGCGGTGACCCAGGCCCCC
>NZ_JBIVVI010001495.1:0-1878 GCF_044757675.1 Kitasatospora sp. NPDC091257 | reverse complement strand
CGACCGACCCGAACAACCGGGCCGTGTGCGTGATGTACCAGAAGTCCTGGAACGACGGCTTCACCGCCAACGTGTGGAACCTCAACCACGAGTACTGGCGAAGATCGAGCTGCCGAACTGCATCGGCATCAGGACCAGCATGGCCACGCCCTGGACGGCCTGGGCGCTGCGCAGGGCCATGCCCAGCAGCATCGAGATCCAGACGATCGACATGCCGAACACCAGGGCCAGGCCGATGGTGGCCAGCACCTCCAGCGGTCCGGTCCGCACCTCGAAGCCGATGCACATCGCGAAGCCGATCAGGATCGCGAAGGAGAGCAGTCCGCGCAGGGTCTCGGCGACGATCTTGGACAGCAGGACCGAGGCCCGGCCGATCGGCAGGGTCCGGAAGCGGTCCATCACGCCGGTCTGGAAGTCGCTGTTGAGGCCGGTGCCGACGGCCATCGCGAGGGTGAGGCCGGTCTGTCCGAGCAGGCCGGGGATCAGGTACTGCTTGTAGTCGTCCTGGTTGCCGGCCATCGCGCCGCCGAAGACGTAGACGAACAGCACGGTGAAGATGATCGGCATCAGCACGGCGTCGAACATCGACTCCGGGTCGGCCTTGATCCGCATCAGGTTGCGCCGGGTCAGCGCGCCGACGTGGCGCAGGGTGCCGGACAGGCCGATCCGGGAGTCCTCCGCCGGCGGCCGGGCGTCCCGGGCCCGGGAGGGGGTGAGCGTGGCGGTGGTCATGCGACGGGCTCCTTGGCGAGGCTGGGGGCGGGCACCGCGGCGGAGGCGGGCTTGCCGGTGATGGCGAGGAAGACCTCGTCCAGGCTGGGCACCTTGGTGTCGATGCCGGCGACGGCGAAGCCGCGGGTGCCGAGCACCCCGATCACCGCGGTCAGCTGCTCCTCGCCGGTGATCGGCACCGCGAGCAGGCCGGTGTCGGCGGAGAAGGTGGCGTTGAGGATGCCGCTCTCGTGCAGGCAGCGGGCCATCTCCGGCAGCTCGGCCGGGTCGGTCGGGCGGACCTGGAGGGTCTGGCCGCCGACCTTGGCCTTGAGCTCGGAGACGGCGCCGTTGGCGATCACCCGGCCGCGGTCGATGACGGTCAGCTCGTTCGCGAGCTGCTCCGCCTCCTCCATGTACTGGGTGGTCAGCAGCACGGTGCTGCCCTCGGCGACCATGCGCTGCACCTCGTCCCAGACCTCGTTGCGGGTGCGCGGGTCCAGGCCGGTGGTGGGCTCGTCCAGGTAGAGCACCCGGGGGCGGCCCATCATGCTGGCGGCCAGGTCGAGGCGGCGGCGCATGCCGCCGGAGTAGGTCTTGGCGGTCCGCTTGGCGGCCTCGGTGAGCGAGAAGCGCTCCAGCAGTTCGGCGGCCCGGGCCCTGGCCTCCTTGCGGGGGAGGTCGAGCAGCCGGCCGATGAGGTAGAGGTTCTCGTACCCGGAGAGCAGCTCGTCCACGGAGGCGTACTGGCCGGTGAGGCCGATCGTGCGGCGCAGCTGCTTGGGCTGGCGCAGCACGTCGTAGCCGCCGACGAACGCGGTGCCGGCGTCCGGCTTGATCAGGGTGGAGAGGACGCGCACCAGGGTGGTCTTGCCGGCGCCGTTGGGGCCGAGCAGGGCGAGGACGGTGCCCTCCTCGACGGTGAGGTCGACCCCGTCGAGGGCCTTGGTCTCGCCGTAGTGCTTGACGATGCCGTGCACCTCCACGGCGTTCCGAGAGGTGGTTCCCCGGTCGTTCGGGGCTGTCGCGATTCGTGTCATGCCCCCAGGGTGTCCGTCCGCGCTGTCAGCTCCCTGTCGGCCGGCGCCGTGTGCTGTCAGGCCGCTGTCACCGGCCGCCGGAGGCGCTCCCCGGGCGCCGGACGCGGCCCCGGGTACGGCAGAGGCC
>NZ_JBIVVI010001494.1:0-1879 GCF_044757675.1 Kitasatospora sp. NPDC091257 | reverse complement strand
CCCGGAGGAACACCCGGTACGGAAGCGGCGACCGGAGCGGGGGCAGGGGCGGCCGGGGGCGGCGGCGGCTCGTACAGCGCTGCGGGGCCGGGCGGATGCTCCTCGGCCGGGAGGCGCGGGGGCGGCGGTACGGCGTCCCAGGGCCCCGAGCCGCCGGCCGGGTCGGGACCTCCGGAAACCGCTGTCGTCTCCGCCATCTCCTGGTCACCGCCCCGCCCCGCCGCTCCCGCGGCGTCTGATGCCCTCGCCTGTGTGGCGCCTGCCACCACACTCCGTGCGCGCCACCCTACGAGATCCCGGCTCACCCGTTCCAGGCCGGGTGGCCGATCGGTGCACCACACCACCCGCCCCGCCCCGCTAAGGTGCCGTCATGGTCGATGCCGATCGCCCCTTGCTCTTCCTCGACGTGGACGGCCCGCTGATCCCCTTCGGCGACCCTCCCCCCGGCGGCTACCCCACCTACCGCAGCCCGTACGTCCCGCCCGGCACGGCGATGGGCGGGAATCCGCTGATCGCCCGCGTGAACCCGGAGTTGGGGCCGCGGCTGCTGAGTCTGCCGGGCGAGCCGGTGTGGGCCACCACCTGGCTGGAGGACGCCAACGAGTGCCTCGCGCCCTGGCTCGGCCTGCCCCGACTCCCCGTCGTGGACTGGCCGGTGGACGACACGGGTGCCATGGACGCCCCGGACGCCCCTGCGACGACGGACCCGCCGGACATCACGAACTGGCCGGACGGGCCGGACGGCCTGCACTGGAAGACCCGTGCGCTGGTCGCATGGGCGGACGGGCGGCCGTTCGCCTGGGTGGACGACGAGATCACCGAGCCCGACCGCCGCTGGGTCGCCGCCCACTCCCCCGCCCGCACCCTGCTCCACCGGGTGGATCCCCGACGCGGGCTCACCGAGGCGGACTTCACCGCCCTGGACGCCTGGCTGCGGGCGGTCTGACCGGCCACCGGCCCGCCGATCCGCCGATCCTCCGGACCGCCGCTCCACGGATCGGCCCACCGACCGATCCGCCGACCGCATCCGTACCGAATGTCCACACGACCGCCACATCCGCCGTCGGCCCGTCAACACGACTGCCCGGCCACCCCCGTGGGAGTGGCCGGGCAGTCGGCGATCCACCTCAGGATCCCGCGAGCAGGTCCCGCAGCAGGGCGACGGTGTCGGCGTCCAGGTCCCGGCCGGTCCGGCGGCTGAGCGCGTCCAACCGGTTGACGGCGCGCAGGAGTTGGTCGCGGGCGCCGGCCGAGGCGTAGGCGTAGAAGAGGTCCCGGTGCAGCAGTTCGACGTCCGGGGCGACGGCGAGGCCGCGGAAGACGGCGGCCTCGGCGCTGCGGTGGTCGCCGTACTGCAGACGCCGGGCGGCCAGTTCGTGGGCCGTGTCGACGATCGCCGCGATCATGTCCTGCCGCTCGGCCTCGGCCCAGCCGTACGAGGCCGGCGGGGCCTCCGCGAACGGCGCCCCGCGGACCAGGGCCAGGGCATGGGCGAGGGCCGCGTCGGCGGTGGCACTGGTGCTGCGCATGCCGCGCCGGTAGAGGCCGCGGAACTCGTCCCAGTCGCAGGTGACCGCCGGGGCGAAGGAGTACCCTTCGGTGCCCTCGGTGGGCAGGAAGGCGCGGCCCTCCGGGGAGGTGCCGAACCAGGCGGCCAGGTCGCCGAGTTTGGCCACCACCGGGCTCTGGGCGTCGGCCGAGGTGGGGTGCGGGTCGAGGTGCGCCGCGCCGGGGTGCAGATCGTGGTCGAGCGCGTGGCGGTCCGACCCCGGACGCAGCGCCAGGTAGACGGCCAGCTCGGTGAGCCGGGGCAGCGCGCCGGGGACGGCGGTGCCGAGGACCCCCGCGACGTCCACCGGGCCGAGCAGCCGGATCCGGG
>NZ_JBIVVI010001493.1:0-1890 GCF_044757675.1 Kitasatospora sp. NPDC091257 | reverse complement strand
GTCGTGGTCCCCGCCCGGTGGCGGGAACGCACCCGGGGGGCGTTGAGCGTGGTCGAGGTACCCGGCAACCACCACGACATGCTCTCGCCGCCCCATGTCGCGCCCTTCGCCGACGCGCTGTCGGCCGTCCTGGAGGAACTCGGATGAGCGACGGACACGAGTTGCCGCTGTCGTCGGCGCAGTCCGGCATCTGGTTCGCCCACCACCTGCGCCCCGGCAGCCCCGCCTACAACACCGGCGAGTACGTGGACATCCCCGGGCCGATCGACCCGGAGCTGTTCGAGACGGCCGTGCGGCGCGTGGTGGACGAGACCGAGTCACTGCGGGTCCGCCTCACCGACGGCGCCGACGGCCCCCGGCAGGTCGTCACCCCGGCGCCCGACTGGACGATGCACCACGTCGACCTCACGTCGGCACCGGATCCGCTGCGGGCGGCCGAGCGCTGGATGCGCGCCGACCTGTCCACACCGGTCGGGCTCACCCGGGACCCGCTGTTCCGCCAGGCCCTGTTCACCGTCGCGCCGGACCGCTTCCTCTGGTACCAGCGCGTCCACCACATCGTGGTCGACGGCTTCAGCATGTCGCTCATCGCGCGCCGCGTCGCCAGGACCTACACCGGACTGGTCGAGGGCAGGGGCGGGACAGGACCGGCCTTCGGGTCGCTGAGCCTCCTGCTGGCGCACGACGCCGCCCACCACGCGTCGGAACAGCCCGAACAGGACCGGGCGTTCTGGGCGGCCCGGCTGGCCGGCCGACCGGATCCGGTCAGCCTCGCCAGCCGTTCGGCGGCCGCCTCGGACGGCTTCCTGCGCCGTACCGGCAGCCTCGACGCGCCCACCCTGGCCGCGCTGCGGCGGGCCGCGCGACCCGCCGGGGCGAGCTGGCCCACCGCCTTCACCGCGACGGTCGCCGCGTACCTCCACCGCCTCAGCGGCGAACGGGACATCGTGCTCAGCATGCCGGTGACCGGGCGCACCGGCTCCTCCGCGCCGGCCGTCCCCGGCATGGTGGCGAACGTGGTGCCGCTGCGGCTGAGCGTGCACCCCGAACAGGGTCTGTCCGCCCTCGCGCGACAGGTGGCCGAGGAGGTCGCCGCCCTGCGCCCGCACCAGCGCCACCGCAGCGAGGACCTGCGCCGGGAGCTGGATCCGGCACGCTCGGAGCGGGTCCTGTTCGGGCCCGTCGTCAACATCATGTCCTTCTACTACCACCTGGACTTCGCGGGGGTCCGGGCCACCGTGCACAACCTGTCCAACGGGCCGGTCGAGGACCTCTCGTTCTCCGTCTACGACCGCTCCGACGGCACCGAGCCCCGGCTCGACGTCGACGCGAACCCCGCGCTCTACTCCGAGGCCGAACTCGCCGCCCACCAGCAGCGGTTCCTCCGGTTCCTGAACGCGGTGGCCGCCGACCCGGACCGGCCGATCGGCCGGCCCGACCTCCTCACCGAGGCGGAACGGCACCGGACCGTCGTGGCCGGCAACCGCACCGCGCGGCCGCTGCCGCACCCGACGGTGCCGCTGGCCTTCGCGGCCGAGGCCGCGCGCAGGCCCGATGCGCCCGCCGTGGTGTCAGGGCAAACCACCCTGTCCTACGCGGAGTTGAACGCCCGCGCCAACCGGCTGGCCCACCGGCTCATCGCCCTGGGTGTCCGCTGCGACACCACGGTGGCCGTGCTCATGGAACGCTCCGCCGACGTGGTGGTGGCGGTCCTGGCGATCGGCAAGGCCGGCGGCGCCTACGTGCCGCTGGACACCCGGGCCCCGACGGCCCGCCTGCGGCGCGTCCTGGACGACACCGGGCATCGCGGTGCCGAGGTCCTCGGCGGTGACGGTGGCCGGGTCGGCGTCGGCGACCAGGCGGCCGCGGTAGATGACCCGGATGGTGTCG
>NZ_JBIVVI010001492.1:0-1893 GCF_044757675.1 Kitasatospora sp. NPDC091257 | reverse complement strand
CGCCGGTGTCTTCCGGGGTTTGACGCCCCGTCCGACGTTTCAAACTCTAGCCGATCCCCGCTCCGAAAAGCGAATCCGACCGCAACCCAATAAAATGCGCACGCCGAATAAGCACCAGGCCGCAACGTGAAAACGACGAAGCGACCCGGCCCGAACCGGGAAGTGGTGTTTCAGAGGATTGGCTGCCCCGGGACCGTCCGCGCTGACGCGTGTCCGGTGCTCCCTGCCAGGCAGCTCGAAGAACACTAGACCTCCGGCCTCGCCGAGTCAACCGGCGCAACCGGTTTCTCGGCCTCCTCCTCCGCCGGCAGCTGGAAGGCCAGGACGGCGACGTCGTCGTCGTGCTCGGAGGTCACGCCCATCGCCCGCAGCAGCCGGGCGCAGATCACCTCGGGGGCGCCCATGGCTCCGGCCAGGGTGCGGGCCAGGAGGTCGAGGCCCTGGTCGATGTCCTCGTCCCGGCGCTCGACCAGTCCGTCGGTATAGAGGACGCCGGTCGTACCGGGGAGCAGGCGCAGGGTGTGGGAGACGTGCAGGCCGCCGCCGGTGCCGAGCGGCGGGCCGTTCTGTTCCTCGCTGCGCAGGATGGTGCCGTCCGGGCAGCGCAGGAGTACGGGGAGGTGTCCGGCGGAGGCGTAGGAGAGGGTGCGGCGCCGCGGGTCCCAGACGGCGTAGGTGCAGGTGGCGATCTGGTTGGCGTCGATCTCCATGGCGAGGCCGTCGAGCAGGCGCATCACCTCGTGCGGGGGCAGGTCGAGGCGGG
Organism: Kitasatospora sp. NPDC091257; assembly: GCF_044757675.1. NCBI lineage: Bacteria > Bacillati > Actinomycetota > Actinomycetes > Kitasatosporales > Streptomycetaceae > Kitasatospora > Kitasatospora sp. NPDC091257. The sequence continues at coordinate 1,130 of NZ_JBIVVI010001492.1, read as the reverse complement.
CGTAGGCGCGGACGGCCGTACGCAGCTGGCCCATGACGGCGGCGGCGCGCAGACCGCGGCCCATGACGTCGCCGATGACGAGTGCCGTGCGCCCGCCGTCGATGGCGATCACGTCGTACCAGTCGCCGCCGACCGCGGCCTCGGCGCCGCCCGGCTGGTAGGTGGCGGCGACCCGCAGGCCGGCCGGCTGGTCGAGCTTCTGCGGGAGCAGGCTGCGCTGGAGGGTGACGGCGGCCTCGCGCTGGCGTCGTTCGGCTTCGCGCAGGCGGGCGGCGGCGAGGATGCGGGTGGCGTCGCGTTCGAGGATGCGGCGGATGTGGCGGTCCCAGGCGGCGGGGCTGTTGGTGAACTCGGCGCGGAAGGCGCGCGGGCCGACGGTCCAGCGGGCGCCCCAGCGGTCCCAGTGGTCGGGCTCGGGGCGGCTCACCCAGCAGGTGAGCAGGCCGTACACCGGGACGTAGAGGACCTGGAGCAGGAGGACGAACGGCAGCAGCGGCGCGAAGCGGACCGGCTGCGGGCCCCACGGGGTGCCGGGGGCGGCGGGCGGGTCCTGCGGGGAGGGGGCGTTCAGGGCGGCCGGGGCGGGGAAGTGGCGGGCGAGGCGGACGTGCCCGGTGTCCGTCCCGGACGCCACGCCGTGCCAGCCGTGCCGCTCCGCGAGCCGGACCACGCCGGCCGCGCCGAGACCGCGGTAGAACCGCAGCGGGAGTCCGACCCGCATCACCCGGCCGAGGTCGGCCCGCACCTCGCCGTCGCCGGCCGCGTGCGCCGCCTCGGCGGCGGCGATCCGGCGGGCCAGGATCGGGGCGACGTAGCGCTCCCAGTGCTCCGGCCTGCCGGAGAGCTCGGCCCGCAGCCGGCGGGGCGGGACGAAGCTGCGGTTGACCTTCAGCCAGCCGTCGGAGTCGGGACCTCCCCCGCTGTAGTCCGCGAGGAGCAGGACGACGAAGAGCAGCACCAGGCCGAGGACCCAGAGCGGCGCGTAGATCCACTGGAGGACGAACTGGACCAGCACGGCCAGGCGGTTGCGGCGCGGCGCGGGGCCGGGGAAGCCGCCGGGGCGGCCGGCTCCGGGCTCCGGCGGGGCGCCGAACCGGTCGGCGGCGTACGGCTGTTGGGGGGCGGGGTGG
>NZ_JBIVVI010001491.1:0-1893 GCF_044757675.1 Kitasatospora sp. NPDC091257 | reverse complement strand
GTCGCAGGTCCCTCCACCCCCACTCCGCCCGCTCGGCCGGGCGGCGACACCACCAGAACTCCGTGCGCCACAGCCTGCCGAGCCCGGCGCGAGCCGGTCCCGGCAGTCTCTCCTCCAGCACGTCACGTGCGTGCCTGACGTCCTCGAAGGAACACCCCGGGCGCGAGCAGGACCCGTGAGGGCAGCAACGGGACGACCCCGTCGGCGACGGGTGAAAACGGTCCGGGCACGGATTCTGTGAAGTCGATCGTGCCTCCGTGCGCTGGGTGACGCCCCGTCATGGCCGGGTGGATGCTGGCCGCGCGTGAGGAGCCCCTTCTTCTGTTTCCGCATCTCGCAAGGGCGCGGGTCGAGTGCGTGGATGGGCGGTCTCGTCCTCTTCCGCGACAACCGCGCCGGAACCGTGGCCCAGCCGGAGTCGCAGACGATGACCACAGGGGTCACCCGGGAGGCGGGCTCCTCCTTCAGCGCGGCCACGGGCATCACCGTGGGCGCGTCGGTCGGTGTGGAGGCGTCCGCCAAACCGTTCGGCATGGGCGCCGGTGTCACCACCACCGCCTCCGTCTCCGCCTCCATCGAACTGGGCTACGAAACCCGCCGCAACGGGTCGACCATGGCCGAGGAGAGCAAGGAGCGAGGGCTCATCATTCCGCCGCGCAGCACCGACTGCCTGTGGATGGAGCACCACGAACTCACGCCCGTCCGCGCCGACGGCAACACCCTCAGCACCCAGTCGACCCTCGGGTTCCGTACGGACTACTACGTGACCGGCGAGTTCCCCGGCGGATCGGGCGTCATCCCCTTCACCAGCGACGCCTCCGGCGAGCGCACCCCGCTGCCTGCCACGCACCTGCTTCCCGACCGTCCCCGGGCGGACACCGACACGCCACCGCCGGGCACCACGGCAGCCAACGGTGAACCGGCCGAAGCGCAGTAGACAAGACCGTCCCACCAGAACGAGGACATCCGGTCGACGGCGTGCCCCTCCCGCAGGTGGCACGCCGGTTCTTCGTCATCACAGGGCGCCGCCGACCTGTTGATCCCATCGCGGAACGCCTCACGCCGCTCTGTCCGCAGTGGTTCCACGGGCGTCACTCCCGCAGCAGCACGAGCACCTCGCCGCCCGAACCCGCCTCTCACCGTCCGCCACGAAAGCGACCGTGCTGGTCGCAGCCATCAATGAGTAGCTGTGACCAGTACTTTCGAAACAGCCGGTAGTCGCGCTCGATCCGCCGGCGGATCTTGGCGAGGCGGACCAGTTCCTCGGACGGGGTGGCGGGGGCAGGTCGGAGACCCAGTAGTGGGTGGGCTCGGCCAGGTGGGCTGGCCGCTGGGCCGGCAGCCAGCACATGGGCAGGGTGCCGTCCGCTTCGAGGCATGGGCGGGCGTCCGTCCAGGCGGACCCGCAGGACGATGAATTCGGCGGTCAGGCGGTCACGTGAGTCGTGCCGCAGGTGATGGTGCTGCGGCGGCCGGACGTGAGCACTGGGCTCAGACCGGAACCGGCATCTGGGACTTCAAAAGCTGTTAGACGATGTGTTCGTCCATGGCCGCTCTTCCCGTTCGTTTTGGCCGCGTCGGCAGCAGCCCGTCCCGCCGTGGGCAGCAGTTCGCCGCCACGGCTGATGACGCCGCTGAACCGGCCACCTGAACCGGCATCCACTGGCAGTACCTCTGAACGACACCGCCCTGGACGGATATTCGCCCCCCAGTACTGCTCATGGCAATCCCAGCGACCACACCAACAATGCGACGCTGCAGATCTCAGACGCCGATCGGTCCTTGTGTTTGGTGGGTGTGGTGGGGGGGTGGTGAGTTGTTGGGTTCTGTTTTTTGTTGTGGTGTGTGGTGTGTGGTGTGTTTTGGGGTTAGGGGAAGATGTTGTGGCCGGGG